>NZ_JANZYQ010000007.1:0-153163 GCF_059335935.1 Thermobaculum sp. T2p | reverse complement strand
TCTACCGCGCTTCGCTTGGTGGCCCCGACGAGCGTCGCGAACAAAAGTTCGCAACCCTCGTCGGGGATCATTTCGGAATGTCACCCACAAATATTTTACTCACACCCCCGCTATTCTCCAGGCAAGCATGAGCCCTATAGCTCCGATAAGCAAGATTGGGTTGGTGGATACGGTACCTGCCAATAGGTAGTTAGCGTTCATCACGGCCCCGAAGAAGGCCGCTATCCCCGTGAGCACCCCAAGGATCAGCGCGATGCCCACCAGCACCTCTCCCCACGCCACCAGGTAGCTGAACAGTGTGGCGTTGGGCAGCACCAGCTCCCGCAGAAACCAGGCGTACCATCCCTGCACGTCGGGGTGCTCGCCGCCCGTCTTGGCCAGCGCCCCCTTAGCAAATCCCGCCACCACCGATCCAGCCTTTGACCCTACCCAGACTCCAGACGGGTCAACAATCTTCTCCCACCCAGCCCGCAGCCACTCATATCCTATATAGAGCCTCACCACCAGCCAGAAGATCGCCATCCTGGAATCGGCGAACAAGAACCGAGTGATGCTGGGCTCCGGTCTCTGTGTGGGGTCTGCCGTAGCAACTCTCATCGTAAGTACCTCCCGTTAGGTTGTTAGATCCGTTTCCAGTCCTCAGCATAGCCCTTCGAGCCCTCAGACAGAACACTCCAAAAGGTCGTTTAGCGCTATCTGGAGGGCAGTCTTGCCCCACCCCTTAGGATGGGGCACCCTCCTCACCTACTGCGGCGCCACTGGCTGTGCTAGCCCCCTCCACGGCACCGCCCTTCGGGCGCACGAGCACCAGGGGGGCTGTGCTCCTGAGGAGCACCGAGTGAGCCACGCTGCCCAGCAACAGCCGAGTGGTAGCGCCCCTGCCGTGCGTGGCCATCACCACCAGCGCTGCCCCTACCTCGCGGGCCGCATCATCTATCACCTCGACCGGCGCCCCGACGCTCACGTACGTGCGCGGTCTCCTGTCCCCGCTGGACAACCTACGAGCCACCGCTTCCAGGTAGCTCCGGGCACCCTCCTCCTGCACTTCCAGCTCTTCCTGGAGGTAGGAGATCGCCATCCACTCATTGGCAAGCGTGAGTGTGGGAGGATACACGGCCCGCACCAACACCATCTCTCCTCCCAGGGTATTGGCTAGCAGCGCCGCGAAGGGGATGGCGGCCTCAGCAAACGCCGAGCCATCCAGGGGCACCAGCAGCACGGGTGCCTGGTCGAGTCTAGTGACGTCAGGGTTGTGTATCCATGCCCGGATCAACATCACAGGTACCTTTGCCTGCGCAAGCACGCCCTCGGCGACGCTGCCGTACAAGAACCGAAACACGCCGCTCCGGCCATGCGTGGTCATCACTATGAGGTCGGCGTCCTGTGCCTCCGCGGCGATCCGCGTGGCCGGCGCCCCAGGCGGCACGGACCTCAGCACCCTCACCCCCCGGGACTCGATCCTGCCGGCTATCTCGCCGAGATAGCTGCGCGCCTCATGTACCTCACGGAGGTGTTCCCGCGCCTCCGCAGGCCCGTCAGGCCATTCGGGAGGTACCACACGCACCAGCAGAATCTCCGCGCCACTGCGTTCCGCCAGGACCTGGGCATACGGCAGAGCCTGCTCAGCAAGCGCGGAGCCGTCAAGCGGCACTAAGATCCTCCTCAGGGTGGTAGGTTCGTAAGTGTTAGACATCATCTGATTTCTCCTTAGGGTAGATCTCGAGAGTGGTCTCTGGCGAGGATCGACCCACATCCCTGCAGATCAGCGGCTAGGGTGTCATTGCGGCGATCCGCCCTAGCCGCAGCCACATAGCCACGGTGGCGACCCTCTCCCCTAGCTCTCTGGCGGCGTCCAGCTCTGTCAGGTTCGGAGGCCGGTCGCCGCCCGGCCCGGCGACCGTCACGGCACCGTAAGGGGACCTATGCTCCACGAACATAGGCTCAGGTAGTCCTGGTGTCACTACGACCATCCCCAGATGCATCATGAGCCTGAGCATGGCCTGCAGGGCGTGCTCGCTGCCGGCATGCTCCGCACCACAGCTGACGAAAGCTGCTCCTACCTTGTCCTGGAACATTTGGTGCCACCAAGGTGCCCGGCCCTCGACTTTGGCACCTACTTGCCCAGAGAGCAGAGTCTCGAAGAACGAGAGCACCGGCGATGCCGCGTTGCCGAAGTACGCCGGGGTGCCCACTACGATGGCATCAGCGGTTCGCAGGTCTGCCAGCTCCGGCTGCGGCTCCTCACCTATGCGATACAACCGGACATCAGTGCCTGATACTCGCCTGCAGCCCTCCGCCACCGCCTGGGCCATCACGGCCACTGAGCCGAACCTTGAGTAATACACCACGGCCACCTTTACGTCACGATCCGTATCCACGACATTTCCTCCCTTGTCATCCTTAGCCCCGCGCCTAAGGACGCCTGGAAAGCAGCACCAGAGGGGCAACACCGCAGCGCAGCACCTCGGTCGCCACGCTACCCAGCACCAGTCGCTCGAGGCCGGTACGGCCGTGCGTGGTCATCACCACCAGCCCTGCCCTGTGGCCGCGCTCCGCCCGGCATATCTCTCTCCCCGGATCACCGAAAGCCACATCCGTCTCGGCGTCCACCCCGTGCCGTACGCAATCGCTAGCAACCCTTTGGAGGTAACTCTCGGCCTCCAGCCGCGCCACCTCTTCGGGGTCCTCTGAGTAGCGGAAGGTGTCGGGAGTTGTTTCGGCCAGGATCGCCCCCTGCTGCGCCCTCGCGCTAGCCACTCTGAACAGCACCAACTTGGCCCGAAGCATCCCAGCGATCTCTTTAGCAAGAGATAAGGCAGCCTCGGCGAATTCTGTGCCATCCAGGGGCACCAAGATGGTATCGACTTCGGTTGCCGCCATCGACTCGTCGGTCCATCCCCGGACCAGCATCACCGGTGATTGAGAGCGAGCAAGCACGCCCTCAGCGACACTGCCGTACAGGAACCGAGACACGCCGCTCCGGCCGTGCGTGGTCATCACTATAAGATCGACTCCCTCCAGGATCGACGCGCGCACGATCACCTCTACCGGCTCCCCTATGTGGACGGTCGCCTCGACCTTCAAACTAGCATCCCTTAGCTGGGATACCTTCTCATCCAGGTACCGCTCAGCAGCGTTAAATGCCTCGAGCAGGTTCCCCGCCGACATATGCGGCGAGACCGCCCTCAGCAGGACCAGGCTGCTGGATGGCCCCTTCGCCAAGAGTTTGCCCCAAGGGATCGCCTTCTCTGAGAGATCAGAGCCATCCAGCGGTACTAGCACTCTCATGATATTTCCTCCAGCCGCGAGCTTTGTACCCTCATGGTAGTACAGGAAGATCGCGGACTGACACACCCCAAGGTGTGGTTCTCAGCCACCCGCTGGGGTAGTACTGCGATGCGCTGGATGCTCATCCCCTTTGCCTCGGAGCCCGCGCGCCTCACAAAAAGCGCTGACCCCATCAGCAACGCATCTCAAGAGCCAAGGCCGATCCACCTCATATCCCGGCATACTGCAGCAAGATCCGGAGCACGCTCGCAGTCCATACGCGAGGCAAATCCTTCTTTACTGAAAGATTCGTACGTCCACAGGACGAGGCATCTAGGCAACCCCCCTGTAGTGCGCAATCAGGTTGGACGGCATGACCCGACCCACACCGGAGGACGTCTAGACTATATAGTGAGAGCCGGGAGCTGGACCAGCTACTTGGTCCCACAGTCGGCAGAGCGCTCCGGGGAATGGGTCGTCAGCCGCCTAGCGCCAAGGCAGTCTGAGCTTGGGCTAGGTAGCTGCTCCCTCCTCATCTACTCTTCTAGGAGGCCCATACGCTGCCTGACACTGTAGTAGCTGGCAGGGCGCATGAGCGCCACGGCACGATCGCAGCCCGCCTCCGCCCCCCGCATGCGGCTGGCACCATCGTACCATTGCTCGTACCTGAAGGATACCACCTCACCTCGGAACAGGCTGTAGGCATGAATGGCCTCTAGGTACCGGTCCCATACCTCAGTGACATCCAGGTACACCTCAGGCCTGAAGCCCTCCATATCCTCCCAGTTCTCCGCAAAGTACACCCGGGACGGCGAGTGCTCAGGGTATTCCCTCTTGAATGCCTTGAGGCCAGCAAAGAATAGCGAGGCCATCACGTTATCGTGGGTGTTGTTGTGATCTCTGTGGAAGCTGCCCTTCCAGTGGGTGAGGATGACGTCTGGCCTGTGCTTGCGAATGAGGTCGGCGATGTACCACTGGGCCTCCTCATTGACTGGCAGCTCGCCATCGGGATAAGGTAGCATCACGCATTCAGCTCCAAGGATTTCTGCCGCTCTCTGCGCTTCCTCGCGCTTGATCTCGAGGTACTGCTCCGGTGTCAGGACAGGGCTACCTTTCTCTCCACCGGTCATGTGTACCATCACTGCTTTCCAGCCGGCCTGTACGTGCTTGAGCACCACCGCCCCGCCCATGATCTCAGCATCGGCAGCGTGTGCCCCAACTACCATTATGCATCTCTGTGTTACCACCTTCTACCTCCTAGATATCTTTCTTGAGTACTGCAAAGCGTCTCACCTCATGGAAGCCACACTGTGAGTAGAGCTTGGCTGCATAGTCGCCTGTCCAGAGGAACCATGCGGCATGGTAGCCTTGCTTGCGCATCTCCAGGAGCATGTGCGCCAGCAGCACCCTACCTATACCTCTGCTCCTCATATCGGGATGTACACCAAAGGGGCCAAAGCGTTCTGCTCTGTGCTCGGCGTACCCTATCACCTCGTCATCTCGACAGGCAATCACCATCCCCACCGTGCGGGGATCGCCTGCAAACAGGTCGCCCAGCACCCCAGAAGCTTCCCTATGCCAGTCCCAAGTGAAATGCTGCTGAACAAACGCCAGCACCGGCACTATGTCCCGAGGCTCGACCTCTCGCACGACTATGCCCTCGGCTCGGAGCCTATCCTCCGTCTCGCGAATGTGGTTTGGTATCTGGAAGCCCGTGAGCTCGGCCCGCATGCTGAGCGGCCGCTCTATCACCTGCCATCCGTCCTTCACGAGCCAGTCGACGGCGCGACTATAAGCGTGCACGTCGATACCGGGAGTGAAGTAATAGGGGACATAGGGGGATATAGCTACGGATCTTGTTCCCAACGCGCGCAGTCTCTCTAGAGCGGCCTCCAGGAGCTTACGCCCCAGCCCCTTTCCCTGCCAACTGGGCGCCACTGCAAAGGCTGTGATCCAGGCTTGTTCGGGCTGTAGACCGTCGTTGAAGAAAGGCACCTTACGCTTGATAGATAGCAAGAAGCCTGCAACTTCTCCCTCAACCTCCGCAACCAAGCAGCCCTCAGGATCGAAGTTAGGGTCCAGCAGGACCTTAGAGCGCCAGGTAGCCGCGTTGATAGGGTCCGCCACCAAAGCCTCGTTCCACACTCGCAGCAGATCATCCTCGTCTTGAGCACGATAGGGCCGAATAGAGATAGAAACCTCCGCCGCCATACACCTCACCCCTTCATACCAGTCATAGCTATACCTTGCACGAAGTACCGTTGCAGCGCCAGGAACACCAACACCACCGGGATAATGGCCAAGGCCGACCCAGCCATCTGCAGATTGATCACCTGTGGGCTGCTGGCGTAAACCTTCAGGCTGTTAAGCCCTAGAGGAATAGTCCACATATCAGATGATCTTACCACTACGAGTGGCCAGAGGAAGTTGTTCCACTGGTAGACGAAGGCCAGTATGCCCAATGCGCTCAGCGCAGGTGCGCTCAGAGGCACTGCTATTTGCCAGTAGATCCTGAACTCAGAGGCCCCATCTATTCTGGCGGCATCAAGCAGCTCCTCTGGCAAGCTCAGCATATATTGGCGCATCAAAAAGATGCCGAACGCCGTCACGATGTTGGGCACTATCAGTCCCCAGTAGGAGTTCACCCAGCCCAGCTCCTTCACTATATAGAACACTGGAATGAGTACCACAAAGAACGGGATCATGATGGTGGCTAGTACCAGTATGAATAGTAGGTTGCGCCCTGGGAACTGGAATTTAGCAAAGCCGTATCCTGAGAGCGAGCTGGTAAGCAGGATGCCCAAGGTGGTGGTCAAGGCCACAAAGAGGCTGTTGAAGTACATCCTGCTGAGAGGCAGGACCTCTCGTAGCCGGATGTAGTTCTCAAACTGTGGGTTGTGCGGAAACCACACCAGGGGGCGAGCCATGACCTCCGCGGAGGTCATCAGCGAGGCCAAGATCATCCAGATGAATGGCAACAGCATCAGAAACGCCCCCACCGATATCGCCAAGTACTTCACAGCGTTCACGAACATACTCGATGGCCTGAGTTGTGCGCTCATTCTCTCTCCCTCAACAGGCGTAGCTGGATCAAAGTCATGGCGAACACAACGACGAACAGCAGGATCGCCATAGCCGTAGCTCGTCCCATGCGCAGGAACTGAAATGCCGTCTGATACATGTACAGTACCAACGTGTTAGTCGAGTTGACAGGCCCGCCGTTGGTAAGAATGAAAGGCAGATCAAATACCTGTAGGGACGACAGTGTGATGATCACGGCGACGAACAGGATCGTGGGGCGAAGCAGCGGCAAGGTGATCCTCCAAAACTGCTGCCAACTGTCGGCCCCGTCCACCTTGGCGGCATCGTACACCTCGCCAGGAATACTTTGCAGCCCCGCTAGGAAGATGATCATGTAGTATCCCAACTCGTGCCAGATAGACGTGGCTATCAGGCTGGGCATCGCCTGGCTCGGGCTGTTCGTGAAATCCAGCGTCGGCAACCCCAGGAACTGGAGGACACCGTTGAACAGCCCATATGTGGGGTGATAGAGGTTGGACCACACGATAGCAATGGCCACGGAGGAGGTAACGTAGGGCATGAAGAAGGCCGACCTCCAGAGAGCCCTCAGCCGCAGACGGGAGTTGAGCAGCAGGGCCACTGCCAGGGACAGCGCCATAGTCAGCACAACGTTGCCCAAGGCGAAAACGACGCTGTTCCTGAACGTCTGCCAGAATAGGGGATCCTCGAACAGCAGATAGCGATAGTTCTCGAATCCCAGGAAGCGCGCTCTGCTCAGAGGAACCAGCATGTTCCAGTCGTGTAGGCTCACGTAGATGGTGAAGAGGAAAGGGATGAGAGCGAAGACCAACAGGAAGGCGATGGAGGGGGCTATAAATAGGTAGCCCGCTACCGCCTTCCTGTTGAGCACTCTACGGTGCGCGCGCCTCTCACGTGCTGCTTCCTTTGTGGCACTGATCGTGCGCATGAGCGACTATTGCCTCTTTTCCTTCAAGATACGCTCGGCTTCTTGGGCAGCTGTGTCCAGAGCTTCCTTGGGCGACTTTTGCTTGTACCAGGCCGCCTCTATCTGTTTCTGCAGAGAAGTCTTGATCTCTTGGGCGCCAGGAATGATGGGCTCTGTGCGCGCATTGCTGAGTGCCTCTACGAAGGGCTTAATGAATGGATCGTTGATCCGACTAGCCAAAGCCTTTTGATCGGACAACCTACTAGGTAGGGCGTTCAAACCTGTGGTGAGGTACTCTCCCATCGGGGAAGCCTTACCATTTCTCGGACTGTTAAGGCACTCTATAAACTTCCACGCGATGTCAGCGTGTGGACTGTTCTTGTCAACTCCCCACAACCAGTTGTATTGCAGCGCTACTGACTCATGGCTGTCATTGTAGGGAATTGGTGCGGAGCCAAAGCTTTTGATACCTAAGGAGGATGCTCGGAGCGATGATCCCCACCAATTAGCCATGATTGTCATCGCAGCCTTACCGGCAACGAAGTCCTCAAGCCCAAAGCCAAGATTGACCGAACCATCGTTAATGAGATCCATTTCGAAATCTAGGGTTTGAACGCCAGGTTGTTGATTGAACAATGCTTGGGAATAGTCCTTTGAGACGAACTCGCCACCATTAGACCATAACAAGGAGAGCCAAGGATGAACTACTCCTGAATCCCAACCTTTTATGAGCATAAACCCAGCCTGGGTAATCTTGCCGCTTGAGTCCTTCTTGGTGCACCGCTTGGCTGCTGTCCTAACATCATCCCAAGTCTTAGGTACATCATCGATGCCTGCCTGATTGAAGATCTTCTTGTTGTATATCAACTGGTATGAGTCGACCTCGGTTGGATATCCCCAAATTTGACCATTGTAGGTCACGCCCTCTACGGAGCCTTGGCTATAATTGCTTTTGATATCGTCGACCAGATCTACTGGAGGAGGAGCCAGCAGATCACTGCCTACAAAGTCCGGCAGCCATAGATTATAAAAGTGATAGATGTCCACGGTTTGGCCGCCCAGCCTACCTGTCATTATCTTCGTCAACAGCTGATCGAAGGCCACAGTCTGATGCACGATGCGGACGTTCACCTTGCGGGCGCATTCGTCGAACCAAGGGGTGAGCGCCTTTAGCAAGCTCTGATCACCCCAATGAGTGAGCACGGTAAGCGTAGTACTAGCACCGCTTGGCCCGCTAATATGTGGTGCTGGCGTAGGCGTGCTACTGGCACCGGTCGATCCGCTAGACGTTACAGTAGGTGTTGCCGAAGTATTCGATCCTCCACATGCTGCGAGTAAGGCTGGTATCGTTAGAGTAGATAGTTGTATGAATTGTCTACGGCTCATTCTAGCTGTACTCATATATCTCCTCCTGCCTGAAGAAGTCGTTGGATTGATTCATGATAGATGCTGTCAACCCTTATATGTAATCACCTCCAATCCCTAACCAACCGAGTAGAGAAGGTGTATCTATCTCCTCGGTAGGTAGATACGGCATATTCCACTGGATGACCATGGTTGGTGTAGGTAGTCCTACGGGTAAGTAACACTGAGGATCCAGGAGATATCCTAAGTAGGTTGGCTTCTTCCTTGCCAGCCAACCCAGCTTCAACTTCCTGTAGGGCCTCTACTAGGGAGACTCCGTATTTGGTCTCGAGCAGCACGTATAGCGAGTTATGCTCTAGGTCCTCCGCCACTAGCCTCTCACATCCTGGAAAATGGATATGAGTGAGCTCTAGGGCTAATGGTTCTCCATTGGATATACGCAGGCGGTATAACCGAAATACCTCTTGACCTGGTGAGATCTGTAGTCTTTCCGCCACCATAGAATCGGCATTGTACATGCCAGCGGCCAACACTTTGGTGTTGGGAACTTGTCCCCTGTTATGCATGTCCTCAGTGAAGCTGGTGAGCCTATCTAGTTGCTGATAGATACGGGCTCTACGGACGAAAGTCCCCTTGCCTTGTTCCCTGTAGAGTAGCCCTTCATGGACGAGGTCAGTAATAGATTGCCGCACAGTCATCCTACTAACCCCGTACTGCTCACACAGTTCCCTTTCAGAGGGTAGTCGCATACCCTCAACCCACTCCCCAGACAAGATCTTGTCACGGATGATCTCCTTGAGTTGATAGTACAAGGGTACAGGTGCTCGACGGTACAATTAATGATCTCCATACCTCATGATATTATGTTGTATATACCACTGTTACTATAATCCTTATAAACTGAAGCGACGTCGTTGTCAATACCTAGAATTAGATAAAATCTCCTGGGAGCTTTTATGCTGTGTGTTGGTAGATGCGATTGGCTGTAAGCCTAATATATTGAACTTATACTTCTCAGGAAGGCTTGATTTTGAATGCCACGAGTACGAATCGGCGATAAGCTAGGATCGTTATTGTCGTCAATCCCAACAGAGACCAAGCTTATCCAGAGAATGTCGCTGCACACTAGTGGTATCTCCGTGCTCTCAGCCCTAGGAATACGTCATCAACCGTTTCTTCAGGGTAGGAGGCTATGCCAAGTCTTCCTCTATGTTTTATGTTTTAGCACAAAGGACTAATGCCACCTCTTGTTGTGAAGCTTCCTTGAGGATCGGGTCGCATTCGTTATGGCTCGTCTTCAATATGGATTATAGCTCTACCAATAGAGGTCGTAGCAGATGCTAGGTGACTGATGTCTTTTCCACACAAATGTATGTTTAGAGGCCATTCCCATACACGGAGGGGTGCAGTTGGAGACAAGGTAGCATTTAGCTATTGGTTTGCCATATTGAGCAACTACAATGTAGTTCTTTGGACTCACCTGTTGCTAGGCCACGGGTTGGATAATGTCCGGAGCATCGTTGTGAAAGCTGTTGACGTTCCTGGACACTTGGTAGTGCTCAAGCCAGTCGTCGGGGACAGGCAGCAGGTTGCCCACACCCCAAGGCAACAGCTTCAGATACAGCATCGTGATCACCTTCAATACGGCATAGCGTCCCCAACAGATAGATAACCTCCCAATACCTGCCAGACCACGCACACCCACTGCAGCCCCAACATGCGGGTGGAGAGAATCCTGACAATGAGATGTGCAGGCAAGCTTGCGACGCATCCCATCCCACGCACGGATCAAGCAGGTTCCCATGACTCCCTAGGAGAAAGCTTCAACATCATACGGACGCACCTCTCTGACAGACTCATCCGATAACAGCAGGGCTGTACGTAGCGCAGCTAATGGGACTACAAGAGACGTGGACGCCGGTAGGTTGCTTGAGGGTTCCAAGCCATTACGCGGACCTTGCCCCTGCATTACCAACTCAAGCCAGTCACCGATCGATGACTGACATCTGCATTAAGGCTGCCTGAGAGAACTCGGTTCCGCAACCATTATTGAATGAACGATCAATCAACGATATAATGCGCTTGTGTGACCACTCAGTTAGGAGGAAGGTATGGAAGGAGAAGATCGCAAGCGACAGATCCTGCTCGCGGCTTTTGAGGAGTTTTCTGAGAAGGGGTTCCATGGCGCCACCATCAAGGGCATCGCCGAGCGCGCTGGCCTGCAAGCCCCCGCTCTTATCTACTGGTACTTCCCTGGGGGTAAAGAGGAGTTGTTCTACTCGGCAGTGGAGAGCCAGCTATCTTTCCTCCAGTCTTTCCAGGATCCGGAGGCTCTCCTGGACGTTCCACCGGATGTCGTGCTCCACAAGGTGGCGGATGCCTACGGGGAGTTTGTATCACGTCCGGTGACGATTAAGCTGGCCCGACTGCTTCTGGGGGAGGCCCCGCGTCACCCACAGCTGTTCGACCCAGTGTTAGCCCGCGGCCCCATGAGGGTCATTCAATTCCTCGAGACTTACCTGGAGAGGCAGATACAACTAGGGAGACTGCGACCTCACGACGTGCGCTCCAGCGCGAGGGCCTTCCTGGGCATGCTGTTTCCCATGGGGCTGTCCCACGTGCTCCTCCCACAGTTAAGGGAGCAAGGCCCCACGGACGAGGAGTACATAGACGAAACCATCGAGATCTTCCTAGCCGGCCTCAGACCCTGCAAGGAGGAAGCAAAAGATGAACGCGATTGATGTACAAGGCTTGACCAAGCGCTACGGTCGCACCGAGGCTCTACGAGGAGTGGACCTATCGGTACCGGAGGGTTGCCTCTTCGGCTTGCTGGGGCCCAATGGTGCAGGCAAGACAACGCTCATCAGAACCCTTGTCGGTGCGCTGCGCCCGACAGGAGGCAGCGTGCGCGTGCTGGGGCTGGAGCCCCTCAGGCAGCGCTGGCAACTACGCCAACAGATCGGCTACATGCCGCAGTCGCCTGCGCTCTACGAGGACCTATCAGCGCAGGATAACGTAGCCTTCTTCGGTAGTGCTCACTTGAGCCACGGCCTAAGAAAGAGGGTAGAAGAAGTACTCCAACTAACAGATCTTGCAAACAAGGCTGACTATCCCGTGCACGCCCTCTCCGGAGGTATGAAGAACCGTGTGTCGCTTGCCGCGGCTCTCGTCCATCAACCCAGGATATTGTTCCTCGACGAGCCCACAGCTGGGGTGGATCCTTACCTGAGGGCGAGGCTGTGGGAGCTATTCAAAAAACTGGCCTCAGAGGGCACCACCATCCTCATCAGCACGCACCTGATGGATGAGGCGATGCTGTGCGACAGGGTGGCGATACTGCTGGGGGGTAAGGTGGTCGCCGATTCACCGCCTCGTAAGCTGGTGGAGCATGGTGGCACCCGCCTGCAGGTAAGGGAGTACGGCCGGGTACAAGAGGAGCTTATAGGAGGTAGTCCGGAGGCACTGGCGGAAGCCCTCAGGCCGTACGGCCTCAGGGCCAGCGTGGAGGCCATAGATGTGCGGCCAGCCAGTCTGGAGGACGTGATGCTCTCACTGCACAGCCAGGAGATAAAGCAATGAGGAGAATGTGGTTGGTAGCTCGTAGGGTACTAGCGCAGCTTTCACACGACAGGAGGCTCCTCGGGCTCTCCATAGTCGCCCCGTTAGTGATAGTGTACTTCCTAAAGCTCTTCTTCGACACCATGCCCCCGGGCTTCGACGTCGCCCGCTACGCGGTGCCGATCGCAGCGTTCCTGGTGCACTTCTTAGCTTTCCTCCTGAGCGCCATCGTGTTAGTGCAGGAGCGCACTGCCGGCACCATGGAGCGGATGTTCATCAACGGCTACCGGCGACATGAAATCATAGGAGGCTACCTGCTTGGGTACCTAGGACTAGCAACCATTCAAGCTCTGGTGGCACTCACAGAAGTGCTCCTACTGTTTGACCTCAGCTACGACGCAGAGACGCTGTTGGTGCTGTTCGTGGTAGTGTGGCTGCTGGCCATTGCCTCGGTGATGCTGGGCATCTTCATATCGACCTTCGCTCGCCACGAGGGGCAGGTGTTCCCCTTCGTACCGTTGATCCTCGTGCCATCAGCCTTTCTATCTGGCATGTTGGTGGCGCCATATCAGCTACCCACATGGGCTGATTGGCTTGGATTGGCCTTTCCCCTACGCTACGCCAACAACGTGATCCAGGAGATGATAAGCCCTAGCGGGTCATTCGAGAACACCTGGCAGAACCTAGTAGTGCTATTGCTCTACATCCTTGGGCTTTTAGGGTTGGCTTCTTGGGTGATGCGCGAGGTGGAATAGGGAGTATGAATCAGTCCTTCATAAGATCATGTGTGGTTTTGGGGGCGGTATGCCCCCAAAACCACTTGAATCAGGAACAGACTTACTCCCCGTACCAAGCCTTGCGCCAGGTGCGCATCTGGTTGATCTCAGCCTGCTGAGTCTCGATTATGTTCTGGGCCATCTTCCGCACCTCTGGGTGCTCGGCTTTCTGCAGCGCCATCCTGGCCATCGAGACCGCTCCCTGGTGATGAGGGATCATCGCGTCGATAAAGGACTTATCGAAGGGTTTGGCCCGCCGGAACTTATCCAGATCGGTGCCCATCATCCTCTCCCCGTGCATCCCCGGCATGGAGTCCATCATGTCCTCATCAGGCCGCGGAATCCTGTTTGTACCGTACCATTGCCTGTACCAGGTGCGCATCTGATCGATCTCGGCCTGCTGGGCCTTGATTATGTCTTGCGCGAGCTGCTTGATCTGTTCGTGCTCGGCCCTGCGGAGCGCTACCTTGGCCATGTCTATGGCCGACTTGTGATGTGCCGTCATATTGATTATGAACATCTGGTCAAAAGACATGTGGGCCTCTCCGCTTTGACCACCATCCATGGGCGGCATCATCTCATGTGCTTCGGTAGGTATAGGGGTCATATGTACCTCGCTAGTAGGCGCTACCTGCCCAGCGGTAGGTGAAGGAGTAGCCCCCGGAGAGGATCCGCTGCCACACGCGCCTAGCAGGAGCAGGATAAGCACAGATAGCATATGCAAAATCCTCATTATGAGTCCTCCATCTCTATAGATTGCAAGATAGGTACCCGCTGAGACGATGGAGGACTACTAGATACGAAACACCTGTATGGCAGCTCGGAGCTTGTCACGCGACTGCCCGACATCCAACTGAGCTGCGCGCCCCAGAGGCAGCCCGGAAAAGACATGACATAGTTGCATGCGCACTTGGGGCATCACAGCTACGGCAGCCGCCTTTCTGGCCAGGTCCGCACTGAGGCCGGCAGCACAAGCGTTCCGTGAGTGCTGCCCAACCCACGCTTGGCCATCGGTCCCAGCATCCACCAAGGTGTGCGCTGATGAGTGGTCGAGCACGTGCTCGACCGTCATGGGCAGATGCGTGGCATGCAGTATTACTACTAATAACGCACACCACAGCAACCTGTACAAGATGAACTTAGCGACAGCCCGCATAGCCCTCATGGTTTCACGGTCTTACGGAGGACGTGCATCATCTCCCTGATAGCCGCCTCCCTACCATCGCCCTCGACGGCCTCCGCCACGCACTTGCGCAGGTGGTCCTCGAGCACTATAAGTGCCACCTCCTGAGCGGCAGCGTTCATGGCGTTGATCTGCTGGACCACATCTAGGCAGTAGCGATCATCCTCGATCATCCTGCGGATGCCTCGCACCTGTCCTTCTATACGGTTGAGCCGTCTTACGAGCTCTTCTTTATGATCAGCATAGCTGGACGCTCTATCCATACTCTATATTTTTACCTCATAACTTGACCTTTATGCTAGCATTATACTTCCTACATGTATATAGTATAATGCGTGTAGGGAGCATTATAGGAGGTTAGATATGGCACATACGCACACAGAGACTTTGATCGTCCCCGACATCTCCTGTAGCCACTGCGTCAGCAGGGTAGACAAGGCCCTACGCAACCTCGCAGGGGTACGGGAAGTGTCGGTTGATCTGGATTCGAAGCAGCTCAGCATCCAGTTCGACCCTGATGTCACCTCGCTAGAGGCGATCAAGGCCGCTCTAGATGATATAGGGTACCCAGCTGCTAGCGCTGGCTAGGAGATCAATATGGCCCATCACGAACATCACGCACACGACCATCACGAGATGGGGCATAGAGGGCGCCCTAACGGAGCTACCAAGGCCAAGTTGCAGGCAGGGCACGAGCATGTCGGTCATGAATCTCATGCGGGTCACTCGGAGGCCACATTTGCACGCCTCTTCTGGGTATCGCTAGTGCTCACGATCCCGGTGCTAGTGTACTCGGAGCTCCTGCAGCACGTCTTGGGATACTCAGCACCAGCGTTTCCAGGATCGGCATGGCTTTCGCCGGCCCTATCCAGTGTCATCTACTGGTACTGCGGCTGGGTCTTCCTGAGAGGGGCTGTCTCGGAGATTTCCCAGGGACGCCCTGGCATGATGACGCTGGTGGGGCTGGCCATCACCACTGCCTACTTCTACAGCCTAGCGGTTACCTTTGGCCTCCTACGTGGTACGCCATTCTACTTCGAGCTGGCGACTCTTGTCACCATCATGCTACTAGGACACTGGATGGAGATGAGGGCTATAGGCCGGGCCCAGAGCGCGCTAGAGGAGCTAGCAAAGCTGCTGCCGGATACCGCCGAGCGCCTGGTGGACGACCATACCGAAGAGGTACCGGTAGCCGATCTACAGGTGGGAGACCTTATACTCGTGCGCCCAGGTGCGCGCGTGCCGGCCGACGGCCAGATAGAGAGGGGCCATAGCTCACTTGATGAGAGCATGATCACCGGTGAGTCCCGGCCGGTGGACAAAGGCGAGGGTAACGAGGTGGTCGCTGGCACGGTCAACATAGGTGGCGGGGCGCTGCGCGTGAGGGTGACGCGCGTGGGGGAGGACACAGTGCTATCGGGGATAATGAGGCTAGTGCGGGAGGCGCAGGCCAGCCGAGGCAGGGCACAGGTGCTGGCGGACAGAGCCGCCTACTGGCTGACTATTATCGCGGTCGTCGTGGCCGTCATCACGTTCCTTATCTGGCTTTCAGTCAGAGGCTTGGATAACTATACCATCGAGAGGGTGGTATCGACCTTGGTCATCGCCTGTCCCCATGCACTGGGGCTTGCGATACCCCTAGTGGTGGCTATATCTACCACCATGGCCGCCCGCAGCGGCATCCTCGTGCGGGACAGAGCCGCGCTCGAGCGGGCTAGAAAGGTGGACGTAGTGGTGTTCGACAAGACAGGGACTCTAACGCTAGGACAGCAGGGTCTGGTTGACATGGCAGTCGTCGACGGCTTCAATCCAGAGACAGCGCTGTCGCTAGCTGCGTCGGCCGAGCAGCAGAGCGAGCACACCATAGCAAGGGCCTTGGTCACAGCTGCCAAGGATAGAGGCCTCTCTCTGAGCCGGGTGGATGATTTTAGTGCCCTCTCAGGCAGGGGTATCAGCGCCAAGGTGGGCACGCACCAGGTGCAAGTAGGAGGCCCAAGACTGATAGAGCGAGATGGCCTTGGGCTACCTGAAGCCTTGGCAGATAGATCGAGCGAATGGAGCAAGCGCGGGCAGACTGTAGTGTACCTCGTGGTAGACGACAGACCAGTGGCGGCCTTCTCGCTGGCCGACGTCATAAGGCCCGAGAGCTACGAGGCCGTCAGGACCCTCAAGGAGATGGGAATAAAGGTCTCCATGCTGACGGGAGATTCAAAGGACGTCGCTAGATGGGTGGCATCGGAACTCGGGATAGACGAGTACTTCGCTGAGGTGCTCCCCGAGCACAAGCATGAGAAGATCCGTGACCTGCAGGCAAAAGGACTAGTCGTCGCCATGGTCGGCGATGGGGTCAACGATGCTCCCGCGCTGGCACAAGCCGATGTGGGGATTGCGATAGGAGCTGGCACGGACGTGGCGCGCGCCTCGGCAGCGATCGTGCTCGTGCGGGACGATCCCAGGGACGTAGCCAAGGTGATCGCACTGAGCCGAGCTAGCTACCGTAAGATGGTGCAGAACCTGGCGTGGGCCGCGGGCTACAACCTGTTGGCATTGCCACTGGCAGCCGGCGTGCTAGCACCTGTAGGGGTAGTGCTCCCACCTGCGGTGGGAGCACTGTTGATGTCGCTCAGCACCATAGCCGTCGCGCTCAACGCGCAGCTACTGCGCAGGCAGGTCCCCAGCACATAGCTCAAGGGTGTAAGCTAGCTGGAGGGCCACTCAGTTCCTCCATCTAATCGGCGTCGAGCCCGTCGCTAGGTCTAGCGCGCGGGCCTAGCACAGCATGGGGTCAACCTCCTACTGCTCGGGAGGGAAGCTGTACCTACCGTACAGCCGGACGAAGTGAGCCCCGATGACGGTGCGTCGGCGCACCAGGCCCTCGGGCCTCTTCTCGAACAAAGTGACCTCCTCCTGGCCCCCAGGGCCTATAGGCTGCACGAGCCTACCGCCGACGGCCAGCTGCTCCACGAGGGGTGGGGGCACCGCCGGAGACGCAGCGGAGACTAGGATCGCATCGAACGGGGCGTGCTCTGGGAGTCCCAAAGTACCATCCCCCACCACGATCTGGGCGTTCCCAACGCCCTGCCTCATCAGATTGGCCCTCGCCACGTCCGCGATATCGGGCCAGCGCTCTATGCTCCACACATACCTGGACAGGTAAGCCAGCAACGCCGTCTGGAAACCGTAGCCCGTACCAACCTCAAGCACCTTCTCCGAACCCTTCAGCTCGAGCGCCTCGATCATCCTGGCGGCGAGGGACGGCTGCGTGGTCACCTGCCCGTGCAGGATCGGCAGGGGCTCATCGTAGTAAGCACGCTCTACCAGGTACGAGGGCACGAACCCGGCCCTGGGCACCCTGCGCAGCGCCTCGACCACCCGCGGATCGCGCACGCCCGCGGCCATTACTTGGCGGACGAGGTCCTCCTGATCAGGATTTGCCGGCATACAGCAACATTATCCATCCTGTGCCCTGAGCATGCAACTCACCACGGGGCTTGCCTAAGACTAGGCTTGCCCTTATAATGGGAAGGTCTTGTAGCTGGCAATTCAGTACGCACTTTGCAGGGAGGTAAGGGACTATGGCAGGGGTAATTCGCTGGGTAACCAGGGCCCATACCAGGGCCGAGGGCGCGGGGAGCAGAAACGGTCTCAAGCTCACAGCTTTCTGTCCCAGAACTTCCTGCGAAGTCGCCAGCTCGTCGACTACCTGCTCCAAAGCTCCGATATAGGTCCTGACGACACCGTCTACGAGATAGGTCCAGGCAGGGGCATCATCACCGAGCGCCTCGCACGTCGCTGCCGAGAGGTAGTGGCCATCGAGAAAGATCCTTCTCTGGTGGCACGGTTGCGAGCCGAGTTCGTCGACCTGCCGAATGTGCTCGTCCTGGAAGGGGATTTCCTGGGGCACGACCTGCCCAGGAGCCCTTACAAGGTGTTCTCCAACCCACCCTTCAGCATCACGGCGCAGATCGTGCAGAAGCTCACTGGTGCACTACGCCCGCCGGAGGATACCTATTTAATTGTGCAGCAGGAGGCCGCATGGAGGTACCTAGGCGTTCCCCACGAGACGCTCTCCTCGGTGCTGCTGAAGGCGAGTTTTGTGCCCTCGATCACCTATCACTTCCACCGCGAGGACTTCCATCCACACCCCGGCGTCGACGTGGTCATGTTGAGGTTGCTCCACAGGCAGGTTGAGCCTGTGCCTTCGGGGATGAGGCAAGTGTATCGGGATTTCGTCACCTACGGTTTCATGGCATGGCAGCCGTCCCTTAAGGAGACGCTCGGCCCGCTCTTTGGCAGGGGCGGAGTAGATCGCCTGTGGAGGAGGTTGGACCTTCGGCCCGACGCAACCCCGACCTCCTTAGCTTTCGAGCAGTGGCTGGGGCTGTTCTACTCCTACCTGCTGCTGGAGTATCCTCGAGGCAAGCACATCTTCTCAGGTGCAGAGGACAGGCTGCGCGCCCAACAAGCGCACCTGGATAAGCCTCGACGGACCCGCATCCGGCGGGATCAATAAACTTGGAGGTGATCAACTTGACTTTGCCGGATCTATGGCGAGGCCCATTGTCTGGCCTGCTGGCTAGCATAGGGGATGAGGTCTGGGCGTCCCTGCTGCGCGAGGTCGCGCAGCAGGTGCACCGGATGCTGGGCAGGGAGCCGCTCTCCGCCTACGCCGCGGACGTCAGCGTGTTGCTGGTGGGCTCTACTGCGCTGGGCGTGGTGGACGAGGTCTCGGACGTGGACCTCCAGTTGGTGTGCCGAGAGCCGTTGGTTGGGGAGTTCAAGCGCTCCCATCGGGATCTGGGGATCGTAGGTATGGAGGATGAGCTCTTCGTAGAGCTCGAGGTGCAGAGTGGTCGCGGCGGCCACTACACGCTGCGGACCGTGGAGTCGCTGGCCGAGGAGCTGGCGAGGGGCGAAGACTCGGCCCTGTGGCTGGCAGCCACGGCTTGCGCGCTGCACGACCCTATAGAGGTCGCCAGGCTCCTCTCGCAGCACTACCCCTTGAGGGAGGAAGTGTGGCTGCAGAGATGTCGATCGACCTACGTGGCCTTCCGACAGGCAAGTAGGGTCATGGACAACGCCGCAGAGCGTGGCGACAGATGGGCGCTGCTTTGGGCCACCACCGAGGCCCTGCGTCAGGCCCACAGGTGCGCGCTGGCCGTGGACTGGGTGCCAGCGCCCTACGACAAGTGGCTGCACGCGGTAGCCACCAGGTTTCCCACCGGCGCAGCCGTGGCGAAGGTCGCAGGAGATTGCTTGATGTTGTTATGCGATGACTCCACGTACCTGCCTGGACCACACAAACAAAACCACATGGTGATACTGCTAGAGGAGGTACGGGGTGTGCTCATAGATGGTCTCGCTTCTAAGGGCGTGCGAGATGACTGGCTCATGCATTGGTGGAGGCATCTGGACTGAGGACCTTCCGCCACGCTCTACTCTTCCTTATATATAATGAAGAGCTGCAGCAGATCACACAAGCCAGAGAGGTAGAACATGATCGATCAAATCCTGTCGGACAACTGGTGCCTCAAGCAGAGATCGCCCATCGCTAGCCTTGAGGAGGACTTCGATTCTCCCAAAGGTTGGATACGCGCTACGGTACCTGGGTACGTCCACCAGGACCTGATGCGCGAGGGCGTCATACCGGATCCGTTCATTGGTTTGGCGGAGCTCGAGGTCCAGTGGGTAGGCGATGCCGACTGGCTATACAAGTGCACCTTCGAAGCAAGCGACGAAGTCCTCTCGATGCCCTACGTGGACCTGTGTTTCGACGGTCTAGATACCTTTGCCACCGTTTGGCTCAACGGCCAGGAGATCCTGCGGGCTGACAACCAATTTGTGCCCTATAGAGTGCCAGTCAAAGACGTTCTAAGAGAAGGATCCAACGAGCTGCGGCTGCTGTTTGAGTCGCCGCTGAGAGTGGGCCGTAGGCTCCAAGATGAGCACGGCCAGATGCGTGCCTGGAACGGCGACCCCAGCAGGGTCTACGTGCGCAAGGCTCAGTACCACTACGGATGGGACTGGGGGCCGACTCTGCTGGCGATCGGACCATGGCGAGAGATTAGGCTGGAGGGCTACAGCGTCAGGATAGACACCGTGAGGATCCTGCACGAGGTGGCCCCGGACCTGTCGTCAGCGGCAGTCAGGCTGTACCTGGGGCTGGAGGGTGATCTGGAGGGCCGCGAGGTGCTTGTACGCCTGCTAGATCCTGCAGGGCACCCAGCACACACTGACCTGATAGTGGCGCGCAACCACATCGAGCACGAGTTCGACCTGCAGTTCCCGCACCTCTGGTGGCCGCGAGGTCACGGCCCTCAAGCCATGTACACCCTGCAGGTGAGCGTGCGCGAGGGCGACACCACGCTCGCTAGCCATACCCTGCGCACGGGCTTCCGGAGGCTACGACTCCTGCAGGAGCCGGTGGAGGGGGAAGAGGGTAGCAGCTTTACCTTCGAGGTCAACAACGTACCCCTGTTTTGTGGGGGATACAACTGGATACCTGCAGACTCCTTCACCACGCGAGTGGACCGCCCTAGATACGAGCGCTGGCTAAGGCTGGCAGCCGAAGGCAACGCCACCATGCTGCGCGTGTGGGGCGGCGGGATCTATGAGGCCGACGCCTTCTACGAGGTATGCGACGAGCTGGGACTGCTCGTCTGGCAGGACTTCATGTTTGCCTGCGGGATGTACCCCGCCCATGAGGAGTTCCTTGAGAGCGTCCGCAAGGAGGCAGAGTCGGCCATTACCCGGCTCCACGTGCACCCTTCCATAGTGATCTGGTGCGGCAACAACGAGGACTACCAGGTGGCACAATCCATCGGCGCCTATGACCCTGACATCTCACCGGAGGAGGCCCGGGATACCTTCCCTGGACGCATGATCTACGAGCGCGTGCTCCCCGAGGTGTGCGCCAGGCTAGATCCGAGTCGTCCGTACTGGCCGGGCAGCCCGTACGCGGGCGCGGACCCCAATGACCCCACCAAGGGCGACCGCCACGTATGGGAGGTGTGGCACGGCCAGTTGGCGCCCTACCAGCGGTATCCCAGCTTCAGGTCCCGCTTCGTGAGCGAGTTCGGGATGCAGGCCCTGCCCTCTCAGCGCACCATCGAGGCTTTCGCCCCCCCTTCCGAGCGCTACCCAGAGAGCCGGACGCTGGAACACCACAACAAAGCCCAGGACGGCCCCAGGAGGATAGCAGTCTACCTCTCGGATAACCTGCGTGCGCCTTGTGGCCTGGCAGAAGCGGTGTACGCTACGCAGCTGGTGCAGGCCGAGGCCCTGGCGGCTGGGATCCGCGGCTGGCGTAGGGAGTGGAGGGGCAGGGGAAGGTACGGCTGCAGCGGTGCTCTCGTCTGGCAGCTCAACGACTGCTGGCCCGTCACGAGCTGGTCGGTGGCTGACTACTACCTCCGACCCAAGGCAGCCTACTACGTGGTCCGGCGGGAGCTCGCGCCCATCACCATAGGCTACAGCCGGGAGGGCTCCAGGCTG
This sequence comes from Thermobaculum sp. T2p, assembly GCF_059335935.1. Lineage (NCBI taxonomy): Bacteria > Bacillati > Chloroflexota > Chloroflexia > Thermobaculales (SeqCode) > Thermobaculaceae (SeqCode) > Thermobaculum (SeqCode) > Thermobaculum sp. T2p. Next base: position 131,553 of record NZ_JANZYQ010000007.1, on the reverse strand, counting down.
CAGCTGTGGTGCTCCAACCTCACGGGCGAACCGTTCTCCGGGGAGCTGGAGGTCACCCAGTGGTCCCTATTGGGGGAGAAGATCCTGCAGACATCCCTGGAGGTCAACGCCCCCGCGTACGGAAGCGTCGAGCTGGGAGAGGTCCACGTGCACGCCTTCCGCACCACCGTGGTGGGCCTCCGCCTGCTGGCCGGGGGGAGGGTGATCGCTAGGGCGGCCTCATGGCCGGAGCCCATCAAGTACCTGCACATGCCCAAGGGCGGGCTGGACATAGCAATCGACGGGCAGAGGCTGAGGCTGCGCACCACAAGGCCCCTCAAGGGCGTCGTCCTCGAGGCTGAAGGAGATGTTGCCTGGAGCGACAACGCCCTCGACCTGCTACCCCAGGACGAGCAGGTGGTGGTCGCCGAGGGGCTTGAGGGCGAGATCCAGGTGCGCTACCTTGGAGATACCTGGGATTAAGGTTTGCATGTTATGTCGAGTGTTGCTATAATAATAGCGGATCCCAACTCATTCCCCCCTCCTTGACTCCCGGCTCCCCCAGGCCGGGAGGCCAGCGCCGACGGGTGCCCCCTCCTCACCCGTCGGCGCGGAGGCCCCTCCCAAGGGATCTATCGCGCTCTTTCCGCTTAAAACAGCGGGAGGAGCAGTCCGCCACTCCTGCTCCTCCATCTCTATGAGGGATGTCTTATAATTCCGCTGTCCAATCTGAGATTAGCATAAAGCCTCAGCAGGTACCATAAGCCATTTGGCTTAGTCAAGGTATGCAACTTTGCTTAAACTTGCTTGCCTCAGGGACCGCCCGCATCTATGCTTATAACAGGATGGAAGTGAGACGCTATCTACAGCCAGGAGAGAAGATCCAACTGCTAGCGCACAAGCACGCGCTGTGCCTGGTGCGTGCGCTAGTACCACCCATCCTGCTCGTGCTGCTCGCTACCCTCTCCTCCTGGGGCTACGACCTGTACCTAGGCAAGGGGCAGCTGCCGCTGTGGCTGCTGGCGATCGTCGCGCTGGCGGCTATCGCCTGGGGAGCGTACGCTTGGATCGACTGGAGCGGCAAAGTGCTAATCGTCACCAACAGCAGGGTACTATGGGTTGAGCACGTGCCGGGCTTCAAAGAAAAGCATTGGCAATCCCCTCTCAGAGGGCTACAGAACGTCAATGCCAGTAGCAGGTGGTTACAGAGGCTGGTGCGCAGCGGCGATATCCTGTTGGACACCCGATCTGAGGGAGCCCTACTGGTTACATGGATCACCCGACCTCACCACATAGCTACCCGCCTGGGATCGTTGATACGCACTGCCGAGAGCACGCCGATCGCAGTAGCCAGCGACGATGCGGAACCTCTGCCCCCATTGGTGATCCGCAGCCACCCAGTGGCGCTGGTCTCTGAGCTGCTGCGTCCTCTGCTGCTGTTGGCAGCAGCCGGGATTGCCAGCTGGTGGAGCGGCTACCCAGTGATAGGCATCGCCGGGCTGTGCCTGAGTCTGCTGTGGGCCGCCTGGCTGATAGACTCCTGGAGCAACCACGAGATAACCATCGACGAAGAGCAGATAGTGGAGCATAGAGTCTCCCCCCTTGGCCTGCGCGAGGAGACCAAGAGCGCGCCCATCAGCAGCCTGCAGGACATGTCGTACGTCATCAGATCCCCGCTAGCATACTTCCTGCAGTACGGAGACTTGAGGCTGCAGACCGCTGGGGACACCGAGAACTTCTTCTTCCGCCACGTGCCCCACCCGCGCAGGATCTGCGACGAGATAGCGCGTCGCCAGCGAGCGCGGAGGCGCACCCCCACGAGGAGCACCACTATAGTGAGTTGATCGCGACCGGCCTCTTTGGCAGTGGAGGAGGTTATAAGGTAGCATATAGTGTGAACACATTCCCTCATGGAGAGTGCTACTAGTGATAGCTCAAGATGTGTCCGCCCGCCCCATGAGTGGCGAGGAAAGGATGCTGGCCGCCTGTAGGCGCCAGCCCACTGACTCCACACCCATCTGGTTCATGCGACAGGCAGGCCGATGCCTTGCCGAGTACCGTGAGCTGCGGCGCAAGTACGATATCCTCACGCTCGCCAAGACCCCCGAGCTCTGCGCACAGGTGACGCTCATGCCCGTGGACGCCCTGGGGGTAGATGCGGCCGTGATGTTCGCCGACATCATGCTGCCGCTGGGAGGCATGGGCGTAGAGTTCTTCATAGAGCCCGAGATCGGGCCCATCATCCCCCACCCTATCCGCGCCAGGGCGGATGTCGAGGCGATCAGGATCGTGGAGGCCGAGGAGGCCACCCCGTTCGTCTTCGAGGCGATCAGGATGGTGCGGCGGGAACTTGCCGGCAGGGCCGCGCTCATAGGCTTCGCTGGTTCGCCCTTCACTCTCGCCTGCTACATGATCGAGGGCAGGCCCTCCAGGGACTACGCCCACGCTAAGCGGATGATGTACGGCGAGCCCGAGCTGTGGCACGGCCTCATGTCCAAGGTCACAGAGGTTATCGTCCGTTACCTGCGCGGGCAAGTGCAGGCCGGTGCACAGGTCATCCAGCTGTTCGACTCCTGGGTGGGCATCCTGGGTCCCGACGAGTACGCCGAGTACGTGCTACCCTACTCCAAGCGCATCTTCTCCGAGGTCAAGGCGCTGGGAGTGCCGACGATACACTTCGGCACGGGCGCTGCCTCCCTGCTGGAGCTCATGGCGGAGGCGGGGCCCGACCTGGTGAGCGTGGACTGGCGGGTCAGGCTGGATGATGCTTGGGAACGCATCGGCCACGACAGGGGCATACAAGGGAACTTGGACCCGGCGGCCATGCTCGCTCCTTGGCACTACGTGGAGAAGAAGGCGCTAGAGATCCTGCGCAGGGCGAACGGACGCCCTGGACATGTGTTCAACCTGGGACACGGCGTGCTGCCCGACACAGACCCAGGCAAGCTAAGGATGTTGGTGGACCTCGTGCACGAGAGCACGAGCAGATCAAAGGAGGAAGGCGTATGACCATAGAACAAACAGAGAACGTAGGTGTGCTGCTCATGAGCTACGGTGCTGCCAAGACCCCAGAGGACGTGCCCGCCTATATGAACCACGTCTACCACGGCAAGGCGCCCCAGGAGCTGATCGAGGAGTTTCAGCGCCGCTACCGGCTAGTCGGTGGCTCTCCCCTCATAGAGATCACCCGCCGGCAGGCCGAAGCTCTGCGGGAGATCCTGCAGGCGGAGGCCAGAGATGGAACACGCTTTGTGGTTGAGATAGGCATGAGGCATACTCCCCCCTGGATAGCCGAGGGCCTGCGCAGCCTCGTAGAGCAGGGCGCTCGCAGGATAGTGGCGATCATCATGTCTCCGCAGTACTCGCCTATAATCATGGGCGGTTACCACAGGGCGATCGAGGAGGCGCTCAGGGACCTCCCAAGCGACGTGCAGGTTACGATCGCCGGGCCGTGGCACACCGAGCCCGACTTCATAGAGGCGCTTGCGCAGCGGGTCAGCGAGGCCCTGGAGAGGATCCCCGCTTCAGAGCGCGACACCGTGCCGATAGTGCTCACCGCCCACAGCCTGCCCAAGAGCGTGGTGGACAGGGAGCCCTTCTACATCGACCAGCTCATGGAGACCGCCCGAGCCGTGGCCGACAAGCTCGGCTTACCTGATGATCGATGGATGTTCGCCTACCAGAGCGCCGGGCACACCCCCGAGGAGTGGCTCAAGCCTGACCTCAAGGACGTGCTCCCAGGTATCCGCGAGGCGGGTCATAGCAGCGTGCTCGTGGTGCCCGTCCAGTTCTTGGCGGACCACCTGGAGATCCTGTACGACATAGACGTGGCTGCCCGCGAAGAGGCCGAGGCCGAGGGCCTGAAGTTCTATCGCATAGAGGTGTTCAACACCATGCCCCTGTTCATCCGCGCCCTAGCCAACGTGGTAAGGAAGGAACTGAAGACCGAGGCCATGGTCGCCCAGTAACGAACCTGCACAGCACAGGTGGGCGGCTCTACCGCCCACCTTTTTTTGCGCCTAAGCTCCTTGAGAATGGTAGTGGGGGTGACTGTGTTGGTGATCCGGCAGGTGCCGGTGGGGATGCACATGAGGCACACCTGGAGGGGGTAGCTCCTCCGGCGGATGGAAGTGGTCGGCATCCACGTGCCTGGGGTGATCGTGCTCCAGCCAGCGCTCCACCTGCCCGTCCCTGGCCACCAGCAGGCTCTCGCCATGGTGCCATCTAGCTCTGAACAGGTCATAGTTGTGCTTGCTCTTGGTCTGGCGTTCCTCTGGCAGTAGGCTGTACCACTCCCGATGGGGATGTAGGATGATGCGCTGCTCGACCTCCGGCACCACTACCACTCTCAGCCCCGCCGCCTTGAAGAAGAAGCTGTAGTACACATCTGCCAGACGATAGAACCTGAACTTCTCGTTGTCCAGCAGCCCCACCTCCTCCAGCAGCACGCGCCTGGAGGCGAACAGATACCCCTCCATGGCATCAGCCTCGGGACCGGATGTCCGCTCGAACTCGCGCAGGTCCTCCGTCACTAGGCCGAACGGCCCGGCTACTCCGACCGACGTATCGGCCAGGGCCTCCTCCAGCGGTGTCCATACATCGCCCGCGAGCTCCACGGAGGTATCCAGCCAGACGATGTACCGCCCTTCCGAGGCGCGCATCGTGGCGTTGCGAGAGGCAGCGAACCCGATGTTGTGGTCCGCAAAGAGCACCTTGAGGGGGACCCTGACGCCCTCCTCCTCCCAGTAGCCTCGATGGTACAGCTCGAGCATCAGCCCCAAGGTGTCATCGGTGGAGCCGCTGTCGACCACCACGACCTCCACGCTCCTACCGTGTAAGTGGTGCGCCAGGCCGTGCAGGCACCTCTCGAGGTCCTCCTTGTTGTTGTGAGCGATGAGGTTGACCGACCACTCGTACCGATCTGAATCCCCTATATGGCTGGGGACGTCTGCTGATCGAGTGAACACGTTCGGCAGGCGATCTATCCTGAGCTTGTAGGCACGTGTACCTTGGGCAGTATCCCGCAGCTCGACTCCTCGCGCCTCCAGGTCGGACCGCAGCGCATCTGCAAGGGCATAATCTCCCCTGGCTCTAGCCTCCGCCCGCAGAGCTAGCAGCTCACGCACGTCCTGCCGAGGCTCCAGGAGCAACCCCGAGTCAGGCTCGGCGAACACGTCGAGCCCAAGCACCTCATCGAACTCCGCTAGCAGCGCCGCCCTCTCGGCGGGGCCCAGGCCAGAGCGCCGCACCACATCCCACACCACAGCCATGGCAGCGGGCAAGTTCAGGTCATCCTGCAGGGCGCGGTCGAATGCCTCGCGCCAAGGCCTCATAACCTCCTCATCGGGGGGAGAAGCGGCCCCATCCCTGGCCGCTAGAGCAGCCATCCTGAGCCTCCGCAGGGAGGTCTGCGCACCCGCGAGCGCCCTGAAGGTGAAATTGAGCCTGGTCCTGTAGTGCGCCGTGGCAAACAGATACCGCAGCGCCAAAGGTTCGAAGCCTCGGGCCACGATGTCGTCCAGCGTGTAGTCGTTGCTCATCGACTTGGACATCTTTAGGCCGTCAGTCAGCAGGTGCTGGGTGTGCACCCAGTGCCTCACCCAGCGATGTCCCACGTACGCCTCGCTCTGCGCCCGCTCGTTCTCATGGTGAGGAAATATGTTGTCCACGCCACCCGTGTGGATGTCGATCTCAGTGCCGAGATACCTAATTGCCATGGCCGTGCATTCTATATGCCACCCCGGGAAGCCCCTGCCCCAAGGGCTGTCCCACGCCATAACCCTACCGGGCTCGGCCTCCTTCCAGAGCGCGAAGTCGACGGGATGCCTCTTATCGTCGCCAACCTCCTGAGATGCGGACAGCTCCTGTAGGCTGTTACCAGAGAGCTGTCCGTACTGGGGCAGCTTCGTAACGTCGAAGTACACGTTGCCTCCCACCCTGTAGGCATACCCTCTACGCTCCAGCTCGCGCACGATCTCGATCATCTCTCCTACGTGCTGCGTGGCTCGCGGGAAGATCGAAGCGGGCAGGATGTTCATCCGCTCCTCGTCGTGCATGAACGCACGGGTGTAGAACTCCGCTATCTCCTGCGGCGTCTTGCCCACGCGCTTGGCCTCGGCCTCGAGCTTGTCCTCGCCCTGATCTAGCAGCTCCTGCCGCATGTGCCCTACATCAGTAATGTTCTTGACGTGCACCACCTCGTAGCCCTCATGCAGGAGCGCTCGCCTGATCCAGTCGGCGGTGCAGAAAGATCGCAGGTTGCCTATGTGGATGTAGCGATAGACGGTGGGGCCGCAGGTGTACATGCGGATGCACCCGGGCTCCACGGGCACGACCTCCTCCACGCGGCGCGTCAACGTGTTGTACAGCCTCATGGATGGTAACTCCTCCTGCTGATATCTTCTTCATTCTACCTCGATTCTCGAGATACATCAGCTAGGACGGATTCACACCACCGATCTCCACACACGTCCATTGACCTCCCTGCCGGTGGATTGCAGCACCTCTGACTCGACGTACAGGGGGCGACGTCGCACATCATCGTAGATCCGAGCTATGTACTCCCCCAGCAACCCTAGGTACAGGATCTGCACACCTGACACCAGCGCGACCACGGCAGCACCGGGGGCTCTACCCTTAGCTAAGGAACGCACGTTCCGGATCAACCCCCAGCAGGTTAGCGCGGCCCCTACAACGCTTCCAACCCGAATGGGCAATGGGCTGAAGCCCAAGATGGCGTCAGCCGCTAGGGTCAGCATCCGCCGTAGGGAGTACTTGCTACGACCAGCTGGCCTCTCAGCTCTATCGTACAGTACCTCCTCCTGCCTGAACCCCACCCAGACCGTGAGGCCCCGCAGGAACCTATGCCCCTCACGCATCCTCACCAAGGCGTCCACCACCTTGCGGTCCAGCAGGCGGAAGTCCCCGGTATCCCTGGGAATATCCACGGTCGAGATGGCTTGCAGCAGCCGGTAAAACAAGTCAGCAGTTAGTCGCTTAAAGGCGGACTCACCCGCCCTAGAGCGCCTGCGTGCATAGACAACCTCTGCCCCCGCCCGCCACTTGGCTACGAGCTGAGGGATCACCTCAGGAGGGTCCTGTAGGTCCGAGTCCATCACCACGACCGCCCTGCCAAGGGCGTGGTCTAGGCCAGCAGTGATAGCCGCCTGGTGGCCGAAGTTACGGGACAACCTGATCACCTTCACCCTGTGGTCGGAATCGTGCAGCTTCCTTAGGATGCAGGGCGTACCATCGGTGCTGCCATCGTCCACCAGCACCAACTCGAAGCTCTCCCCTAATCCCTCCATCACGAGCCTCACCCGCTCGTAGAAGGCGTACAACAAGGATTCCTCGTTGTACACCGGCGCCACCACCGAATAGGTGGGGCTCTCAATTCTATCCGATGGCCAGTAATAGCTGTTTGCTACAGACATAGTGCTTCTCCTTTCTCTAATTGCGTATGGTCATTAGATCTGAAGACGAACCTGTCGGCCCCTAAGAAGTTGGTGGTGGCCACCACGGCGATCGCGATCGCCGCCGCCACGATGTGCGGTGTTAGCCTATCAGCTAGGTCGAACACCCCAAGGTTGAGGATAGCGGTCCAGGCTATCAGGGCGTGAAAGCGTAACCACCTCCCGAGCCACCCTCCTTGCAGTTGACGGTCCCTCCAGGTGAAGGTGTTGCTCAGCACGAAGTTCAACTGTGCCGACGAGACGAAAGACAACAAGTTAGCTATCCAAGGCTGCCAGCCATGTTCGAGCATGAGCCTCAGGCTTGCCAGCTGCATCATCCCGGCCAGCAGGCCCGTCAACCCAAATCTCACGCCCCTGCCCCACAGGCCAGACAACGATCTCCAAGCGGTAGCTGCGCGCACGGGCATACTCCTCTAACTCTGGGCACCGCTTATGGGCTTAGTCAAGTCGTACACCACTACTCCCCCCACCGTCTTGGACTGGAAGTTGGCCTCTACCCACTGCGTGATCTGGGACGCGGTTCCTGTGCCGCCCATACCACCGCCCATGCCTCCCGCCAGGAAGTAATGCACCTTGCCCTCGCGCACCCACTGCTGGAACTGCTCAAGGGTTGGCGCGGGATCGTTGCCGTTGAAGCCACCTATCGCCATCACGGGGTATTCCGTAGCCAGCTGCAGGCCGGCAGCGCTGTTTGCCCCCACGGTCGCTGCCACCCAGGTGTACTCCTCGGCGTCCTCCCGGAGCAGCTGCACCAACTCCCTGGAGGGGCTGCCCGCGTCCAGCAGGCCTCCAAGGCCTCGATTGGATGGCATCCAGCCAGCACCACCACGACTGCCGTTAGCACCCGATGGGGGAAGACCTGCATTGGCGTTTCCAGCCACAGGTGGTGTAAAGCCCCCGTTAGGGGAGAACATGCCAGCGCGCCAGGCAGGCCCCCCTCCAAAGCGTCCACCCCCACTCGCCATCGCTGGACCAGCAGATGGTAGGGCGCCCGTGTGAGGGGTAGAGGCCGTCTGCACGGCATAGGCCGATGGCCCGGCGAGCGCCACGGCCAGGGCAGTGGCCACAGCCAGCGCGGCCATCCTGCGGCGGAGATAAGGTGCGCACAATAGCACCCCAGCCAGCACCAGCCCACCAACCAGCACAATCATCCTCAGCCAGGGCAACCATGATGGCGTGCGTGCTAGCAGCACGAATGCCCATAGCGAGGTGCCGCTCAGCCCCAAGGCCAATAGGGTCCTCGACCACAGCTGTGACCTCTGGCTCCACAACGTCGTGGCTGCAGTACCTACCAATGCCCCGACAGCCGGCGCCAGAGCCACAGTGTAGTAGGGGTGGATTATCCCCTGCGCGTAGCTGAACACCAACCCAGTAACGAGCAGCCAACCTCCCCATAACAACGCAAATGCCCTGGTCCTATCGGTCCTGGGACGCTTCCAGGAGAGCCAGAAGAGCACGCCGCACCCCAGAAGCGCTGCGGGCAGCAGCCAGGATATCTGCCCACCCATCTCAGCCCCAAATAGCCTTAGAAGCCCGGTGGGTCCCCATCTACCGCCGTTACCCCCAAAGCCTCCAACGCTGCCGACCTCATTGCCGGTCAGTCTACCAAGCCCGTTGTATCCCCATATAAGGTTCAGGAGGCTGTTGTTCTGGGAACCGCCGATGTACGGTCTCTGGCTCGCCGGCCAGAACTCCACGGCTGCGACCCACCAGCCTGCCGAGAGGAGCATCGCCGCCCCGCCGAGCAGTAGCTGCCGCACCCGTTGAGCCAGCCCACCAGGCGCAGCCCATAGATATACCAGGACGAACGCCGGCAGCACCAAGAACGCCTGCATCATCTTCGTCAAGAATCCCAGGCCCACCAGAGCGCCACAGGCCAAAAGCCATCTGGAGCCTCCAGATTCCACCGCGCGCATCAGCGCGTAGGCTGAGCACACCAGCAACAGGGTAAGCAACGCGTCGGGGTTGTTGAACCTGAACATCAGTACTGCCACGGGTGTGACGGCCATGACCAAGCCCGCCAGCAGGCCAGCTACTGGCCCGAACCACCTACGCACCGCCAGGTACAGAACGGCCACCGCAGCTACCCCCTCCAGCGCCTGCGGCAGCAGCACGCTCCATGAGCTCAGCCCGAACAACCTGACGGACAGTGCCATCACCCAGAGCGCCGCCGGAGGTTTGTCCACCGTGATGAAGTTGGAAGCATCGAAAGATCCGAAGAAGAAAGCCTTCCAGCTCGTCGCCCCTGCCTGCACCGCCGCGGTGTAGTAGGCGTTAGCCCACCCAGAGGCCGACAGCCCCCAGATATACAGCACTGCCGTCAGCGCCAGCAGCAAGAGGCTGGCGGGGATCTCCCACCGCACAGCTGCTGCCCAGAGCAACCCGCGTGAACGACGTGCGCTCTTGTCGGCCTCCCTAGGCAACGTGGTTATCATACGGCATCACCTCGAGTCGTAGTCACAAACATGTCTTCCATATCTAACCTCCCGTAGAGAACTTGCTGAGGTAAAGGTTATCTACCGAGGCTAAGAGCACCTTCATCTCAGGATAAGAACTAGATAAGAACCTGCCAACGTACCAGTCTGGACTCACCGGTCCTAAGTGTTTACCATAGGCACAAACTCAGCAAGGAGGTGAAGCGTGAACTGCATCTTCATCACAGTTGACAGCCTCAACCGACACTTTCTATCGGCCTACGGATGTAAGGTAGAGTTCGATGTGCGCACACCTAATATAGACCGCCTAGCACGACGTGCAGCTGTGTTCGAGTGCCACTTCGCTGGCAGCCTGCCATGCATGCCAGCCAGGAGGGAGTTCTTTGCGGGGGTGCAGGAGTTCCTCTGGAGACCTTGGGGACCTATGGAGCCCTTCGATGCTCCCCTAGCACGCGTGGCTCGCAGAGGCGGGGTGGTGCCTCAGCTCGTGACCGATCACTACCACTACTTCCAGCACGGCAGCCACGGTTACTACGAGGACTACATGGGCTACGAGCTGATCAGAGGCCACGAGTACGACGCCTGGCGCACTGCGCCCCGCAGGCCCGACCCCAACTTCCTCCGCCAGATACTCGCCGACCAGCCGGAGGACACCGGCTTCCTCAATCGCGCGGCCTATGCCCGCAACGTTGCAGATTTCAAGACCGAGGAGGACTTCTTTCCAGCCAAGGTGTTCTCGACCGCCGCGGAATGGCTGAGGCTCAACGGCCAGCAGAGGCCCTGGCTCCTGGTGATCGACAGCTTCGACGTGCACGAGCCCTTTCATTGTCCAGAGCCCTATGCCTCGATGTACACCGACGAGGATCCCACGAACCCGGAGCTGATCCTCTGGCCCAGGTACGGCAGAATCAACGAGGGAGACAGCCAGCTGACTGACAGACAACTGGCGTTCGTACGGGCTCAGTACGCTGGCAAGCTTACCATGGTGGACAAGTGGCTGGGCTTGCTGCTGGACGAGATGGATAGGCAGGAACTATGGCAAGACACGTTGTTGATCCTCACCACGGACCACGGACACTTCTTGGGGGAACACGGCTGGATAGGTAAGCCCAACGCCCCGATGTATGATGTGCTGGCCCACACGCCCCTCATCGTGTGGCACCCAGAGAGCCCACTCATGGGCAGCAGAGTGCGAGCTTTGACCTCCGCGGTGGACCTCTACGCGACGATGCTGGAGGCCCTGGGGCTGGAGATACCTGGAAGCACGCACAGCCGCAGCCTGCTGCCGCTGCTCCTAGGAAGCACCCAGCAGCACAGGGAATGGGCGATCTACGGTTACTGGGGCTCGACCGTGAACGTGACTGATGGCCACTACACCTATCTTCACCCCTGCAGGGAGGACTTGGAGGCAACCTGCTACTCCACCATGATGATCGAGCCCATCAACTGGTTCGATCCTCCGAGACCCAAGCTGAGCGCCACTGCCGGCAGGTTCCTCCCCTACACCGACTCGCCAGTGTGGCGCTACACCGCCAGATCGACGAGCAGGCACTCCATTCCCCTCCTGTTCGATATCGAAAGTGACCCTGCCCAGCAGGAGAACCTAGCCGGACAAGGAGCCAGCGAGGAGGTCACCATGCGCGCACTCCTCACACATGCCCTACAAGAGATCTCGGCGCCACCCGAGCAGTACGAGCGGCTGGCCCTAAATTCTCCGTAAGGCCTTGCCTCTAGGTACGGTTGATGACCCGCTGCAAGTATTGCAATCTAGGGTCTTCAAGAATACAATCAGGGTGGGGACCATAGCTCAAAGGAGAAAGCAATGACTTTCTGGATCGGCATAGCTTTCGTCGGCACGATTAATCTACTGGTTTTGATCACCTCGCTGCTTGAAAAGCGCTCCGCACCAAGGACTCCAGTCGAAAGGGCTCAGCTGCATGAACAGCTGTTGGCCAAAGGGTTCTCTCCCCTTGTGGCTGAATACGTATCCCAGGGCAGGCGCCTTGAGGCCGTCAAAGCCTATCGCCAGGAGACTAATCTCGGACTAAGAGAGGCCACGCGCCGTATCGATCGTTGGCTCAAGTAGTCATCCAATTGCTGCATTTGCTAAGCCGCAGATGGCGCATTAAAGACAAGGTCACCTGCATTGCTGGATGCGCCTTGGCACTTTAAAACTCAGCACGTATACCGTTGCTTGCAAACGCTGCTAACCTTGATTACCGCATGGCTTACGGGCTACTAGTACCTTTGAGAAGGGAAAGGTGTAGTAGTAGCTCCTGATCTCCATGGCATCGGCCAAGGGGCGTAGGTGTTCGGCATAGGCCTTCACATAGTGGATGTCGGATATGACCAATCTGCCGCACGGCCGAAGCACCCTCCACATCTCAGCTACAGCCTGTTCTCTAGCTCGATGCCCCTTGATGTTGTGCACGACGAAGTTGGAGACCACAACATCGAACGCCCCGTCTGGAAAAGGCAGGTCACAAGCATCGCCGTCCACCACCTGTAGTTGTACTCCTTCGGCGCGGGCGTTGCGCTCGAGCCCACAACGCCCGTTGCCGCTCAGGTCCCAGGTGGACCACTTATCCAGGGCCACCACCTCAGCACCCATCTTGGCGGCGGCCACAGCCAGTAGCCCAAGCCCCGTGCCCACATCTAGCACCCTGTCCCCCGGCCTCACCCCCGCCAGCCTCAGGAGGGTATAGCGGTGGCGGAGCTTGATATGCCCAGAGTACAGGAGCATCCAGCCACCCACCAGCCAAAAGGACATCGGCCATAGCAGATCCCACGAGTTGAAGTGAGAGGGATCACTCACCCAGAAGTAGGCAGCCACACCCAGCAGCAATCCCCCCACAGCCAACATGCAAACCACTACATAGGGTGCATCCAGCCCGTATCTTAGAGAGAACAAAGAGCTCCTATTCATGTTGGTGATTATAGCCTTCAGCCCGGCAAAGACACAATTCCTCATACCGGGCTTGGAGAGCTTGTTGCAGCAGCGCATATAGCAGAGCTCATCTGGACCTTTGAGAGGCTTGTTAGTATCATCTATGCATATAAGGTAGTAAATAGAGGTAAGGAAAGATGGCCAACCTGCTGGACAAGTTTATAGGTTGTATCGCCGGCTCCTGGGTGGGCTCCGCCATGGGCGCTCCAGTGGAGGGTTGGTCCTTTGAGGAGATCGAGCAACGCTACGGCACGCTTGACCGCATGCTCCCGTACAAGCACAACATCACCTACACCGACTGGGAGCGCCCTCCCGGCACCACCGAGGACGGCATAGAGCGGCAGAAGTTAATCGCCACGGCGATCATCGACAAGCAGGACCGCATCGATTGCTACGACCTGGTGAACACCTGGCTGCGCGACCTCGATCCTGCCAAGATGCTGTTCAAGATGGAGAAGTTCGATATCTCCCTCCTCGAGTGGGCCAGGGCAGGCGTAGAGCCCACCGAGCTTGGCAGGTTGGTGCCGTTCGGCGATCTTGTGACGGTGGCCAGGTCCTCCCATCCTATAGCGCTGATCAACGCCGGTGATCCCGAATCGGCCGCCAGGGATACCTTCGAGGTCGGCAGGGTCTATGCTCCCGACGGCAGCGCCGCTCTAAGGTGGGCGGCGCTGTACAACGCCGCCGTCGCGGAGGCCTGCAGGGAGGAGGCCACCGTGGAGTCGGTGCTCGAGGTGGCTCAGAGGTATGCGCTCTACCGGGACTCGCGGGGGTCTAGATCGATGTACGACTACATAGGACAACAGCTGGAGTGGGCACTGGATCTGGCTGCAACGCATAGGGAGCCACAAGCTCTGAGAGAGGCGTTCTACCGGCATTACTACGGTGGGGAGCACATCCCCTACGGCGCCTCCTACGCCAGCGAGGTGGTCACGAAGGGGCTAGCTATATTCGCCGCCACCCACGGCGATCCCACAAAGGCCATTCTGTGCGCGGTCAACTTCGGACGTGACACTGACTGTCTAGCAGCCATCGCCGGCGGCCTGGCAGGTTCCCTCCGCGGCGCAGGTGAAATTCCCGAAGAGTGGATCACGCAGGTCGACGAGGCCACTCGACAGGATCCCTACACCAACAACCGTAGGACGATTCGGGAGACGGCCGAGGGTCTGCACGCCGCCTTCGTGGTCAGGCTCAGGAGGCTGAGGCGATACCTAGACGAGATGGAGGGCAGGTAGATGTGGATATCAACGACCTCGGCCGGCAAGGTGGCGCTGATCAGGTTCGATCCCAACGAGGACCTGCTGGTGGGGCTGCGCGGCGCCGTTGAGGCTGCAGGTCTGCGACAGGCTACCATAGTCAGCGGTGTGGGATCTCTCCGGCGTTTCCGGGCGCACGTGGTGGGCAAGCCGGAGCTGCCTACGGTGGATAGGTTCTTCCAAGGCGAGGGCCCCTACGACATTCTGGCGGTCACTGGGCTCGTGATAGAAGGCAGGGTACACGCCCACATCACGGTGGCCAACACCGAGCGGACGCTGGGGGGTCACCTAGAGGAGGGATGCAGGGTATTGACCTTCGCGGTGGTGACCCTGCTCGAGCTGCCCGAGGCCGAGATCGCTGGATGGGACAGCGTAGGCCCACTGCGCTAGATCTCCTCAGACAGGAGGGACAGGCCCCTTAGCATGGGCGATCTCAGTCCTTTGTGGGCCACGAGCACCTTGAACCCGCCCAGACCATCGGGCCTGACCAGCTCTTCCACCTGCGCTCTGACGTGCTCGAACTCTCGTGTACTCTTCGCTCTACGCAGGGCCCACTCCATGGCCTCCCCTATCCCTAGTCCCGCCAGGAAGTAGCCCTGTGTGGTGTATCCTGTGACTTCCCCCCCAGCCTCGCGTACCGCCTCCGCCAGCGCACTGAAGTTGACGTGCGCGGTGATGTCCTGCTCCCCCACTCGCCGCAGGGGATCACGGTTTTGGGTATGGCGGTAGTAGCAGGCCAGCGTGCCTTCCGGATGGTCGGGCCCATGCACCTCCTCCGCCCTACCACCGTAGTCTATTGTGAGGAAGAATCCCCGCCTCAGGGATCGCACGACCCTCCTCGCCCAATCGATCGCTCGCAGGTTGACCTCCGCCTTCTGCCCGGGAAGCAGCGCTCTCCCCCAACGCTCGACATAGGCCTCCAGTCGGCCATCGGACAGCTCCCCCGGCGCCAGGCCGAGCGCCAGCCCATCATCCACCACCCACAGCTCATCGATCCTCCCATCCGTTATCCTGATGTAGTGGAACGGCAGAGCGTCGGCTAGCTCGTTAGATAGGCACACGCCAATGATGCTTTCCTCCCCAAGGTCCGCGTCGTCGGCCCAGATCACCGGCAACCTCCGCAGGTGCTCCCGCTGCCGCTGCCGAGCGGATGGCGACACCTCCACGATGAGGTAGCGGACGGTACGGTAGAACTCGGGATGGGCAGCACCCGCCCAACCAAGCAGGTCGGCCGCGAGCAGGCCCTTGCCCGCGCCGTGCTCCACGATGTGGAAGGGGTCCGGGCGGCCCAGCAGCTCCCACATCTCCACCACCTGCCTCCCGATGGTGGCCCCGAACAGGGGGGAGACGTCGGTGCTGGTGTAGTAGTCGCCCTCCGGGCCTATCCTCGGCCCTCCAGCCGAGTAATAGCCGTGAACTGGATGGTACAGCGCCAGGTCCATAAAGCGCTCGAAGGTGATCCTGCCGTGCTCGGCTATCTCACGCCTTATAATACCCAGCAGCTGGGGATTACCCTCCAGCTCCCGCGCCCCTGAGCTCATCAGCCAGCGCCTCCTTGAGCTTGTGATAGCTCTCCTCCAACCTCTCGGGGATCACCTTCACATCCGCCAGAGTAGGCATGAAGTTGACGTCGCCCACCCACCGAGGCACGACGTGGATGTGCAGGTGATCGGGCACTCCCGCACCGGCACACCTGCCCAAGTTCATCCCGATGTTGAACCCCTGGGCCCCAAAACCTCTCTCCAATGCCCCGACGCACAGCTGCACCAGCCTCATCATCTCCAGCATAGTCTGGGGCGGGAGGTCGGCTATCCGCCCGATGTGCTCGTACGGCACGACCATGACGTGGCCCGGGTTGTAAGGGAAGCGGTTGAGGATGATGTACGCTCTGTCTCCCCTGTGAAGCAGCAGGTTCCCCTCGTCGCGCTCCTCCTGGGGGAACCTACAGAAGATGCACCCATCGCTGCTCGCGTTGCCCGTGACGTACTCGGATCGCCATCCACTCCAGAGTCTCTGCATGTCCGTCTCCCTATGCGCTATCTCGCTGCACCGTTATACTGAGTTAGAAGATCTGCAATCTATTGTAGCACACGAGCTCAAGGGATGAGATGAGGTACATGGTAACCGGTGCCACCGGGTTCATAGGTTCGAAGCTGGTCTGGGAGCTGCTGCAGCGCGGCCACGAGGTGGTGGCGCTGGTACGCGATCCCAGGAGGAGCGGTGCGCTACGGGAGCTAGGGGCCGAGGTGAGGCGCGGGGACATCACCGACAGGTCCGCGGTAGTGGGGGCCATGCGGGGCGTGGACGGAGTGTTCCACGTGGCTGCGCGCTATAAGATAGGAGATCGGGACAAGCAGGCCCTCTACAGGGCCAACGTCGAGGGCACGCGCCAGGTGCTGGAGGCCATGGCCGAGCTCGGGATACCCCGTGGGGTGTACACCAGCAGCATAGCGATCTTCTCGGACACTAAGGGGCGCGTACCGGACGAGTCCCACAGGCATGAGGGACCGTTCCTCAACGAGTACGAGCGCACCAAGTGGATGGCTCACTACGAAGTAGCACTGCCGATGATCGCCCGGGGGCTGCCACTGGTGATTGTCATGCCCGGCGTCGTCTACGGTCCAGGGGACAACAGCCTCGTGCACACCCTCCTGCAGCTGTACCTGCGAGGAATGCTGCTGGCCGTGCCCGGAGGCGTAACCTACTCTTGGACCTACGTCGACGACGTCGTCGAGGGACACATCTCGGCGATGGAACGAGGTAGGGAAGGGGAGAGCTACATCCTAGCTGGTCCCGGAGCCTCGCTGCGGGAGATGCTGAAGGTGGCCGAGGAGCTCACAGGGATACCAGCGCCCAAGGTGGAGATACCTCCAGGGCTTATATCCGGGCTCTCTCACCTGGTTGGAAGCTTGGAAAGGGTGATTCCGCTGCCGCCGCTGCTGGCCTCCGAGACGCTGCGGACCATCGCAGGTGCCACCTACCTGGGGAACAGTGCGAAGGCCGGGCGAGAGCTCGGATTCTCTCCTCACGACCTCAGGGAGGGTTTGGCGCCCACCCTGCAGTACGAGAGATCAAGGCTTTGATGCATCTAATCTAAACCTTTTATCGTAAACTATAGTATAATCGGTCACAGATTAGGGGAGGGGGTAACCATATGTCGGCGCCTTGGATAATCCGATCCAAGCTCAACGCACCGGCGCCCAAGGCAGGCATCATCTACCGTAAGGAACTCGCGCCTTGGTTCGCGCGCATGCAGAAGCATAAGCTGTCGTTGCTCACGGCTCCCCCTGGGTACGGCAAGACCACGACCTTATCCCTCTTCGCCCAGCAGAACCCCAGAACCTCGTGGTACACCCTGTCGAGCGCAGATGAGGATCCTGGTGTTTTTCTTCAGCATCTAGTAGCAGCTATAATCCCCCACTGCCCTCAGGTCGAGGAGCTTTCGAAGTCCTTGCGGAGTTTGGATCTAGAAAGAGTGCTGCTTGGTATCATCCACGCGATGCAGGACTCGGCAGGCTTCACGCTCGTGCTGGATGACTTTGACTTCGTCCGCGATCAGCGAGAGGTGCTGCGCCTGCTAGATTCCCTGATTACTTACTCCCCACAACAGGTGATCTTCGCCCTGGCCTCGAGGACGCGCATCCACCTGCCATGCATCCCGAAGCTCAGAGCGACCAGCGCTTTGCTGCGTATGGACTCTGAGGCTCTCAGGTTCTCACAGGACGACATTGCGAGGTTGCTAAGGGCGGAGGGAGTCCACCTGAGCGCCAACGACCTGGAGGCCGTATACGCACTGACGGAAGGCTGGCCCCTGGGGATCAGGATAGTGGCCCAGTACCTGGCCTCGGGAGCTACCCTGAGCGACCTGCGCGCCAAGCTCGCCTACAGGGGCAGCGAGCTGTACGAGTATCTAGCGCAGGAAGTCATAAGCAAACAGCCCCCGGAGGTCGTGAGCTTCATGCTAGAATCCAGCCCACTGCCGACGCTGGAGCCCGCTCTGCTGGACAAGGTGCTGGAGCGCAACGACAGCCAGAAGATGCTGGAGGACCTAGAGGAGCGCGGGCTGTTCGTGTCCAGGACGGGCGAGGACAGGCTCAGGTACCACCCACTGGTGCGCGATTACCTGCTAAGGCAGGCCCGTGCCTCCGGCAGTCGCGTGCGGGAGGTAGCGCGCCGAGCGGCAAGATACTACGACAGCAAGGGGGAGCCGGAGCACGCGCTGGAGCTCTGGCTGCTGGGCGAGGACTACGAGGAGATCTACGGCATGCTCTCGAGGTGGGCACCGCGTTGGCTGCGCGAGGGTCATTACTCGCGCCTATTACGGGCGATCGAGAGCATCCCCACCCCCAGGCTAGAGGATTACCCGGAGCTGATCTACTACAAAGCCAGGGTGCTGCAGGCCATGGGCAAGCTGCACACCGCCTTCGAGCTGTACGGCGAGGCCGCCAGGCAGTTCGAGGAGGAGGGGGACGGCAACTGGTTGTCCAGGGCACTGCTGGGTAGGGCCAGCATCTACCGCGAGAAAGGGCAGATCTCACGGGCCGGAGATACCTACTTCCGCGTGCTCTCCCTGCTTGAGCCTGAGGACATCGTTACCAGGGCCGAGGTCATCATGATGCTGGGGATCAACGACGCCGCCTCAGGTCTGCTGGGCAGTGCCGAGCGGCGGCTGCGTGACGCCCTCGAGCTGTACGATCTGGGGGAAGACGCGGACGGCCAGTTCCATGTCTGGAACAACCTCGCTCAGGTGGTATACCTGCGGCGAGGCGACTTCCCAAGCGCTCTGGAGGCCGCCTCGAGGGCTCGCCAGATAGCCACCGAGCTGGATGCAGACGTCTACATAGCTAATGCCAACGCCACCCTAGCCACGGTGCTCTACATGCAGGGCGACTACGCACGCGCCAGGCAGCTTGCGGATGCCAACTATAACCTCGCGAGCCGCCTGGGCAACCAGGCTGAGACGATCGACGCCCTGGTAGTGAGAGCTCATACCCTGCGGTACGGCAGCGACCGGGACAAGCGCGCGGCGAAGGAGCTCTACAGCGATGTGCTCAACAGGATGTCTACCCTGGAGACCGACCGCCACCTTGCGTTGGAGGCCCTGCTCGGGCTCAGCTCCCTCCATCGCCTGCTCGGCGACCCCAAGGGAGCCGAGGGTTACGCCCAGCAGGCGGCGGCAACTGCCGAGCGCTTAGGTCACGAGTGGTTCCGGCAGGTGTGCCTCCTCGAGTTGGCATCGGTTCTGGCTATGATGAATCGACGGGAGGAAGCGATCGCCATGGCTTCGGCCTGCCTGGAGTGGTTCCGATCCTGCGGAGATAGATACCATCAGGCACACAGCCTGCTGTTACTGGCCTATCTGGAGGGAGAGGTAGAGCCTATGCTGAAGGTCGTGGAGGAGGGTGGGTACTGGGCGCTGCTCTCCCGTGAGAGGTACTTCGCCCTGCCCCTCCTCGTCAGCGCCCTGGGCGACGAGGGCACGGCCGAAGCGGCCAAGCGCGCCCTCCTGACCATGGGGAGCGATGCCCTGGGAGGCGCCCACAACTGGCTGCTGGGCGACGCCGCCGACGAATCCCAGCAGGGGGGCATGCTCCTGGGCTCGCTGATCGATGACGCCGCGAAGTCGGACACCTCGGTCTCCAAGCTACGCTCCCTGGCGGAGGAAGCCCTGCGACACATGGTATCTCGCCCACCTTACACCCTGTACATTCAGATGCTGGGAGGCTTCAGGGTACTCCGGGGAGATGAGGCCGTGGGCGAGAGGGAGTGGCGAAGCACCAAGACGCGTGTCCTACTACAGTTCCTAGCCTCCCATAGAGGACAGATGTTCCCCAAGGAGAGGCTGATCGAGCTGCTATGGCCGGATATGGAGCCCGCAGCGGCCGACAACAACTTCAGATTCAGCCTGAGCATACTGACCAAGGTGCTGGAGCCGCAGAGGCCGAAAGGCGCCCCCCCGTACTATATCGTGCGCAGAAACGAAGCCTATGGGCTGGACATCTCGGCCGACGTGGTAGTGGATACCGAGGAGTTCGAGGAGCTGGTGCGACAGGGCAAGGCAGCCTACCGTCGAGGGTTGCCCGGCAGGGACGAGGCGATCGTGCTGTTGCGCAGGGCCCTAGATCTCTACAAAGGCGACTACCTGCCGGAGAACCTGTACGACGACTGGACCTTGCTGGAGCGAGAGAGACTGAGGGAGCTGTTCTTCGATGCCTCCACCCACCTCTCCTTGCTGCTGCTGCAGGGCGGGGAGTACGACGAGGTGATCAAGCTCGCCTGGCGCGCGGTGGAGATGGACCCGTGCAGGGAGGAGGCCTACCGGCTGCTGATCAGGGCGTACGCTGAGAAGGGCGATAGGATAGCCGCCATCCGAGCCTACAAGCTCTGCGCCTCCAACCTCCAGCGGGAGCTGGGGATGGACCCCATGCCGGAGACACAGGAGCTGTACAACCGCCTCCGTCAGATCGGCCGCTGACGGCGCTACCAACGGGAGCGCATCATCTCGCTGTCGTCGTAGATCCCCAGCAGGTACAGCACGCAGCACACCAGCATCACCACCAACCACGCAGGCGAGAGCATGAACCAGCACACCCAGTACTGCAGGCGCCTCCGGGACATATACACCCTCCACCGGGGATTCAAACGCTCACCAGCTAATTAACCCCCTCAGGAGGCGAAAGGTTCCAACCCAGCTAGACGTGCTGCACCCTCGATACCTGGGCACTACGGACCGATTCATAAGCTGCGTGCACAACCTCCACCGCGCGCAGGCCGTCCTCACCGCTGGCCAGCGGCGTACGTCCCTCCCTGATGGCGGCGAGGAAGTCCTCGATCATCAGGGCGTCTCCGTCCTCACCCCAGGGCAGCTCGGCGGCACGCACCCGGGAGTTGCTGTAGAATTTGCTGTGCTGCGCCGTGTAGTTGAAGTCGGCGATGCCCTCAGTGCCGACCACCTGCAGGGTGACGTCCCCCCAAGTGGGAAAAGCCTTGTTGGGCCGGGACCAGCTAGGATCGAGGGTAACCACCACCCCACCTTCCAAGCGCATCACTAGCAGGCCACAGTCCTCCACTCCCAAGTCCTCGTAGAAGCGGGTGTCCGCCTCGGCATACACGGACTCGAACTCACGCCCCGTCACGAAGCGCACCAGGTCCACGACGTGCACGGTGTGGTCCGTGACTGCCCCACCCCCCGAGAGCTCGGGCTGCACGAACCAGCCTCCAGGCATCGTGCCGCGGTTGGTCCCCCTGATGGACACCAGCTCGCCCAGCTTGCCTCCCTCCAGGGCGGCCCTCAACTCAAAAGAGGCCGTGGCGTGGCGGACCGGGAAGGCGGTCCCCAACAGCACACCAGCCCTACGGCAGGCATCGACCATCTCACGGGCATCCCCTGGAGAGGTGGCCAGTGGTTTCTCGCACAGCACATGCACTCCAGCTGAGGCGGCAGCAAGGGTGAGCTCCTTGTGGCGGGCGTTCTCCGCACAGATCACCACCCCATCGCACATCTCCAGAGCTTTCTCTAAATCAGGCTCATACTGTGTATGGTATTCTTTGGCCTTAGCCTCACCACGCGCTTGATCGTTGTCCCACAGGCAAATTAGCTCGGCGTCCTCTCGCTCGCTCAGCACCCGGGCGTAGGAATCGGCGTGCAGGTGAGCCGCGGACAGTATGGCTACTCTTATCTTGGCATTAGCACTCACCTCAAGACCTCCTCACAGCGTTACTGGCACATCCCTTTGTGCCGATTCAAGGGCGGCTAGCCCGACCCTCAGGGAAGTTAGCGCCTCTTGGCCGCTGCACCTTGGCTCGGGGCCTCCGAGCAGCCAGCGCACCCAGGCGTGGTCCTGCTCCTCGTAGGGACCTCTGCGAGCGGGCATCCTCACCGGCACCTCCACCGCCGGGCGCTCCCCCTCGGGCCGCTTGAGCTGCAATGCAAACGGTCTGGTGGACGTGCTGTCGGTGGCAAGCAACGCCTCGCTCCCGGCAACCTCCAGGGAGGTGGCGAAGCCCATGTGAGCCCAGCTGCCCTCCACGTAGGAGATCACGCCACTCTCGTGCCGCATTGATACCACACCTACCATATTCTCCGGGCTATGACTGGTCAGCTGAGCGTAGACTCTCCTGACCGGTCCGAAGGTCCACAGCAGCCAGTCGATATCGTGAATGGACATATCGAGGATCACTCCTCCGCTAAGGTTGTAATCGGCATACCAGTTGCGTGTGCCCCTGGGGAAGGCGTTCACCCTGATGGTCCGCACCGTGCCAACCGTGCCCAAGGCACCTTGCTGCACCAGCTCCCTGGCTTGGTAGTACTCCGGGAACCAGCGCACGACGTGGCCCACACCAAGCTTGACACCCGCCTTGGTGACGGCCTCGACTATCGCTTCACCATCCTCCAAGGTACGAGCGAGGGGCTTCTCACAGAAGACGTGCAGCCCTGCCGAGGCCGCCAGCTCCACGTACTCCCTGTGGTACGGCGTAGGGGTAGCCACAACCACCGCCTCTACGTCGTCCCTCTGCAGCAGCTTGGCAGGGGACTCTTCAGCCCAAGCCCCCACGCTCTCCGCAAGTTTCCTAGCCCTATCCAGGTTGGTGGAGGCCACCGCGACTATCTGTACGTCCGGCTCCTGTGAGAGGATGCGCGCGTGGTAGTTTGCCATGGTGCCAGCACCTATGATCCCTATACTGATCACTTCTCCCTCCCTGTGTAGCGGTATGAGCTCATTATAAGACCAGCTGCCCAAGCTTACAAAGTCAAGCTAGCGCGCACACCACGGCATTGTGGAAGCGCCGCCGCAGGGAGACTATCCCGGGGCGCAACGTGGCGTGCACCCTGTTGGTGAGCAGTATCATCTTCAGTCGATACTCAGGATCGATCCACAGGCTGGTACCCGTGTAGCCGGTGTGACCGAAGGCCCGCGGCGAGGTCAGCTGCCCGCTGTTGTCGTATGGATCTCCCTTCAGCACCCAGCCCAACCCTCTGTGCCCACCTAGGCCAGCAGTGTAGTCTCGCAGGGCCGCGGCCACCAGCGGCCTGGGGAAGAACCCATCCTCGGCCCAGGGCAGCCAGCAGGCATCCAGGTAGCGCGCCAGGTCCTGTGCGGTAGAGAAGAGTCCCGCATGCCCGCTCACTCCGCCCAGCGCCCAGGCGTTGTCGTCGTTTACCTGCCCACGCTGGTAGCCCCCTAGGTAATCCCTGTACTCGCACGCCGCGATCCTGTCACTTAGCTCCTTCGGCGGCAAGAACATGGTATCACTCATGCCCAGAGGCTCGTAGAGCCGGACGCGGATCCATTCCCCCAGATCCTGGCCCGTTACCCTGCGCACCCACTCCCCGAGCAGGATGTATCCCAGGTCGCTGTAGACCACCTTGGCGCCGGGTGGGTGCACCAGCGGCATGGAGAGCACACGCTGGATGATCTCCTCCGGCGTCCAACCGTGCTCGTACAGCTTGACGTGCGCCGGCAGGCCCGATGTATGCGTCAGCAGGTGCAAGAGCGTTATCCTCTCCTTGCGGGGGTCGCCCGCCCACTCCTCGAACACCTCCGCTGCGGGAGCCTGCAGGTCGGCCGCGCCCTCCCAAACCAACAGGAGGATGGCCGGCAGGGTGGCCACCACCTTGGTGAGAGACGCTAGGTCGAAGATCGTGTCCGCGCGCATCGGCACGCGCTCGCTTGGCAGGTCGACCGCATGGCCCACGACGTGCGGCTCCAGCCAGCCCCGGTCCACCCCCAACAGCGCCACGGCTCCCGGGATCAGCCCAGCCGCCACGGCCTCGTCCAGGATGGCGTAGGCCCTCTCGATACCGCGCCTGACCAACTCCGAGTTCACCTCCCACGCCCCCCGCGCGTGAGGCCGTGCCCACGGGGATACAGGCCGGGCAAGCTGACCGGCAGCCTGCCCCTGGGCTCTATCTCCCCGAACACCACCCGCACAGCCGCTTCCACGGCCCCGGGAGTATACTCGTAGGTCGCTAGGTAAGTGCCAAGTGAGGGGAACGCCAGCAGGTCGTAGGGGTTACGTACGGCGATGCCTATCACCCTCACCTGTGCCTCCAGCAGCTCCCTCATGAGCGCGGCCTGGTCTGGGTAGAGGTGGGCGTTGAGCGTGGCGTAGATCACTATGTCTGCCCCACTGGCCCGCGCCAGCACCTCACGACGGAAGCCCTCGTCGTGAGGCGTGGGCACGGCCATGCCCTCCACCCGTGGATGCCTGTGGGCGACGGCTTCGGCCAAGAATCCCTCGGGGAACCTGTTGTCCTCCGCCCAGGTGAGCTCCTCGCGCTCTGGGTACAGCACCAGCAACCTGCTAGGGGCATCCATCTCGAGTGGCAGCAGGCCGGCGTTGTCCCGCACGAGCGTCACGCTGGCCTCGTACACCTGCTGAGCAAGCTCCGTGTGCTCCCGTCCCCCAACCCAGTCCGGCAGGTCCTCGCTCAGTGCCTCCGGCCAGGAGAGGTAACGAGCCTTCAGCTCCTTCACCCTAGCAGCGGCCTCTTGAAGGCGCTCCTCAGATAGCCCACCGGCGCGCAAGGCTTCGTAGATCGCGCGTATGCCCCCTAGCTGCCTATCATATCTGTGGGAGATCAAGGCGATGTCAGCCCCAGCTCGCAGGCTCAGGACGGCCGCCCTTTCGGTGCCCACCGTCGAGGACACGGCCCTCATCTCCAGGCAGTCGGTGATCACGAGCCCATCAAATTTCAACTCTTTCCGCAGGAGACCACCTATGATCTCGGGAGACACCGTGGAGGGTAACTCCTCTCCCATGAGCGCCGGCAGGTATAGATGAGCTACCATGACCGAGTCAGCACCGGCCTCCACACCACGTCTGAACGGTAGCAGCTCCACGCTCTCCAGCCTCTCTAGGTCGTGCGGCACGACCGGCAACGACAGATGAGAGTCCACCGCCGTGTCCCCGTGCCCTGGAAAGTGCTTGAGGCAGGAGAGCACACTAGCCTCCGCATAGCCCCTCACGGCAGCTGCCACCATCTCACCCACGGCCTGCGGGTCCTCCCCAAAGGACCTCACACCTATGACAGGGTTGGCTGGGTTGTTGTTGACGTCTGCCACCGGTGCGAGGTTCATGTTGACGCCCAAAGCCCGCAGCTCCCTACCGGTGGCAGAGGCCACCTGCCGAGCGCACTCGGGATCCCCAGCGGCCCCGAGCGCCATGCTGCCGGGCAAGACGCTAGCCCCCCTACCCAGGCGTCGTACCACGCCGTTCTCCTGGTCGATCATGATCAGTAAGGGTTGCCTGTGACCCGCATCGAACGCCGCGCGCTGCAGGGTGGCCGTCAGCCCCCTTAGCTGCTGCACGTCCCGCACGTTCCGAGAGAACAGAATCACGTTGCCTACCCTGTAGCGCTGGATGAGCTGCAGCACCTCTGGCGTGGGCTCGTACCCTGGGAAGCCTACCGCCACCACCTGCCCCACCAGGTCCTCTACCCTCAGATCGTCAGCCAAGAACTCACCTCCAACACTTAGATAATTATGTCCACTGGCAGATTGCGCTCAGCGCTTTCAACGGCCCCAAAGACCATCGCCAGGCTGCGGATGTTGTCCGAGGCCACGGTATCCACCTTTCCCCCCGAGAGCACCGCCTGCACGAAGTCGCGGATGAGGCCTGCGTGCCCTCCTACCTTGTCGCCCTCATACGGGGGCACCTGCACGTCCTCCAGCTCCGAGAGGAACCCGCCCGTGGCCTTCACCACCTGGGCGCGGAAGCCATCCTCGCCGTCCCAAGACACGCTGCCGCTGGATCCTATCACCCGCCATTGACCCGACCATGAAGTATTGAGCCCCTCCGCGCACCAGCTGCCCCTGAAGTTGAACACCAGGCCGCCCGAGAGCTCGAACACCGCCACCGCCGAGGCGCCGTGGTCATACCATGAGCCCTCCGGGTTCCACTCCTTGCAGTAGACCGACACAGGGTCGGCACCCGTGATGAAGCGTACCATGTCGAAGATGTGGATAGCCATGTCCACCAGCAGCACGTGACGCATATGATCGCGAAAGCCCCCGAAATGGGCACCTATGTAGAAGTCTACGTTGACGGTGGTGGGCCTGCCTATAGTGCCCTCATCCAGGAAACCCTTGAGAGCACGCACACCACGGTTGTACCTGTAGTTCTGCATCACCGCCAGCATCTTGCCGGAGGACGCTGCTGCCTCCACCAGTCTACGCGCCCCCTGCAACGTGTCTGCCAGGGGCTTCTCGGTAAGGACATGGCAGCCATGGCTCAGAGCCTCCAGCGTCACCTCCACGTGCGCCTCGGGGATCGTGCAGTTGAACACCACGTCGGGAGAAGTGGCAGCCAGCACGGACTCGAGGTTGCTGCCGATGAAGGCCGACCCCAGGTTGAACTCTTCCGCCCTGTTGTGCGCGGCCTCCTCCACGACGTCCACCAGCCCCACCACCTCCACCTCGGGTATCTGGGACAGGGCGCCGAGCCAAGCTCGGCTTATCCCCCCACAACCCACAAGCACAGCTTTGATCTTATCAGGCAATGTACCACCCCCTTCACAAAGATATCTAAGTTAGGATAGCCTAGGGTGCTCGGAGACACAAACCGTCACCCTACCTCCCACAGCTCTCTATCATACATGCGCGGCGGGCTCGGTACCAGAGGCAAAAACAAGACTCTGAGCAAGATGGGAAAGCGGGCTCCTCTCGCACACCACAAGCTCGGCCCTAGGCATCATCGGGACGATGTCGCGGCATAGGGCCCCGTCCACGTTGCGATCGTAGAGGCCGACGATCACGAGATCGGAGACGCACCCTTTGGGCAACCGAGGGTAGAGCCGACCCACCTCTCGGGATAGGGGGATCGTGCTCCAGTGCTAGCCGTCACCGCGAGATAGGCCCAGCGAGTGATCTCGTCGTAGCCCAATGACCGCCGCAGGCCATCGAGATCCCGTGCCAGCGCCTCGACCGAATAGTCGCCGGATCGGGCGGAGAGCTTGACCTGCCACGGCCGCGCTGGTCATAGTCCACGACTGTGCAGCCCCCTACAAGAGGGCCCACCATCAGCCCGAAGTTGTGGGCGTTGCCCCCGGGCCACCGTGCAGGACGAACACCGGCGGACCGCCGTTTGGGGTACCAGTGCCTAGACAGCCCACCTCCAAGCAGAGCTCAAACTCAGTCATCCGCTACTGTCCACCTGCGCGCTCGCCTGAGCCCAGCATCTGCCTGATCTCATCGGCGTACAGTACCTCGGAATCGTCCTCTGGAGCATAGCCAACCACCCTACGGGCGTTGACTATGCTCCAGAACTTGCGAGCGTTGTTGGAGACGCCGTAGAAGATATGGAAAGGCACGCCGTGCTCGTCCTCTATGTTGGGAGTCTCGATGGACCTGCAGAAGAGTTGCTGGAGGTCCCGCGGGGAGACGTATCCCGCCAGGTCGCGCAGGTACCGGAACAGCGGCTTGTCAACGTAGTCCCGCGCGCGGATCTCCCTCGGGGCCACTATGCGGATCTGCACCACCTCCAGCTTCCTACCCAGGGCCCCGCACGCGTACACGAAGCCCAGCGACTCGTAGGCGGCCTTGGCCCAA
Source organism: Thermobaculum sp. T2p (assembly GCF_059335935.1). Taxonomy (NCBI): domain Bacteria; kingdom Bacillati; phylum Chloroflexota; class Chloroflexia; order Thermobaculales (SeqCode); family Thermobaculaceae (SeqCode); genus Thermobaculum (SeqCode); species Thermobaculum sp. T2p. The sequence goes on along the minus strand of NZ_JANZYQ010000007.1, from coordinate 103,914 downwards.
CCATAGAAGCTGTCGGGCCGGGGATAGTCCTCAGGCGTGACCACATCCTTCAGCCCCTTCGACCAGGGCTGCTCGTACCACTTGGTGGCCTGGTTGGTACTGGCAGCCACCACCCTGCGCACGCCGTTGTCCAGGGACAGCTGGTAGACCCTCTGCATCATGTCCACGTTCGCGCGTTCGGCCTCGTACTGTACTCGAGGGTCCGAGCTCTCCGGGCGGACGTACGCCAGGTGCACCACCACGTCCACGCTCTGAAAGAGCAGGGCCAGCGCCTCCTCCCTCTCGCGCAGCAGGTCTACTACCTGGACGCCTTTCACTGGGCGGCCCTCGGCGTCGTGCGTGCGCAGATCGATCAAGGTCAGCTCGTACCTCTCTCTGAAGGCCGGCAACAGCTGCGCGGCTATGTAGCCCGCAGCGCCCGTGACCAGCACCCTAAGCCTAGACATGTTCTCCTCCTACACGTAGTTCCGTCCCTCGTCTCGCCTGTAGAACCACACGGCCACCCCGAGGAACAGGATGGTATATCCCAGAAGCCACAGCCAGTCCTGCAGCCGCCAGGGATCGCCCCGAACCACGTCCCACACGATGTTGCCCCAGCGCCTGGTGGGCAGGTAGGGCGATATCTTGGCAGCTGCACTGGGCAGAGCGTCGGGAGGCACCCACAAACCTCCCAGGAAGGACAGGGGCAACCACAGCATGTTGGCGACCGCTATCGCGGCCCTGGGCCCCGTGGAGTAGCCAATAGCTATACCCAGCAGGGTGAACGGTACTAGCCCCAGTAAGATGGCGACCGCGAAGCGCAGCCACTGCCCCGATCCCATCGATACAGGGGTGGTGAACAGCGCGAGCACGAGCACCGCCACCCCCGTCAGCAGCGCGAACAGGAAGGAGTTGAGGAAGCGGGCCGCGGTGCGCACGCTCATGGGCAGCGGCAACGTGCGCAGGTAAACTTCCCAAGGCGTGCTACGGTCTGTGGCAATCCCTACTCCGAACTGGAAGATAGCCACCCCTAGCACAGAGAACACCATGAAGGAACCTAGGATGAAGTTGGCCGCGCGAGAGGTGTCCGCATTGGGTATTCCAAAGAAAAGGAAAAGCACCAGCGGCAGGATCAATGTGCCGGTAATGTACTCCGGCGTCCGCAAGTAAATCAGTATCATAGACCGAGTGTGAGCCCACAGCAGCTTCATCTTGCCCCCTCCGTGATCGCGATGAATGCCTCCTCTAGGCTGACGGCCAGCACCTCCAGGTTGGAGAAGCCCACGCCCGAGGCCACCAGCGCCCGCACCAAGGAGTCCGAGTCCTTCGTGTAGACGGTGTAGGTGCAACCTTCCTGGTGCACGCTGACCACATCTGGCAGCTCAGGCAACTCGGGGGCCTCGAATCGCACCCGGCGCACGCCGACGATCGCCTTGATCTCGGCCACACTACCCTCTGCTACTATCTTGCCCTCGTTGATCACCACCACCCGGGTGGCCAGCGCCTCGGCCTCCTCCAAGTAGTGCGTGGTAAGCACCACGGTCCTCCCGAGGGACACGAACTCCCGGGCGGCGTCCCACAGCGCGCGCCTGGACTCGACATCCAGGCCCGTAGTGGGCTCGTCCAGAAAGACCACCTCGGGGTTGCCTACGAATGCCAGGGCGACAGCCAATCTTCGCCGTTGGCCGCCGCTGAGGGTGCCCGTACGCCTGCCGGCCACATCCTCGAGGCCGAACCGCCTCATGGCATCATCGGTGGCCATCGGCTTAGGATAGTGAGCCCGCACGAGCTCGATCACCTCCCTCACCCTCAGCTCATCGGGAAAGCCTATGTTCTGGGGGGTGGCTCCCACCCGCAGCCGGCACCTCCAGTCCCGGGGATCACCACCGAACAACCTGACTTCGCCCTCGGTCGCCCTCCGCAGACCGAGCATGATATTGATCGCGGTCGTCTTGCCCGCACCGTTGGGCCCTAGCATCGCCAAAAGCTCTCCAGGCAGAACCTCGAGATCGATCCCACGCAGCGCCTCTACGCCGCCGTATCTTTTATGTACCCCCCGCATGGCCACCACAGGGACGCACCCTTCGGCATCCCTGGCAACTCCCAATTGAACGCCCATATCTCCTCCCTCCCGCGCATCAAGCGCACATTTATATTAGTACAAATATGTCACAACCCGGCCATCATTTCCACTCCTAAGGGCAGGTGAAGGCCCGACACCTCTCGTACTCCCGCAGCTGCTGGTGGAGCCTCTCTAGAGGTAAGCCCTTGCTCGTGGATATCCCGCTCAGCAGATTTTGCAGCTCCCAGGGATCTCTACGCAGGTCGTAGTACTCCCTAAACGTCATGTGTTGCAGTCCCCAGTCGTGATAGTATTCCACATATTGGTAGCTGGGAGTGATCAGCGACACCCAGGTAGGTGACCAGTGTTCTAGAAGCAGCACCGAACGATGGAAGCCCTGATCCAGCAGGGAATGGCCGTCCATGGGGGCATCGATCTGAACACCAGTGGCCTGCACTATGGTGGGAGCTATGTCTATGTTGGCTACCAGGCGGTCGTCCACTGCACCAGCGGGTACATGCCCGGGCCAGCGCATCATCATGGGCACCTGCACGGACTGCGTATAGGGCCAGGACTTAGACACCAGCCCATGCTCACCCCAAAGGAAACCGTTGTCCGAGATGTAGATCACCAGGGTGTTGCGATCCAGTCTCGTGCTGTGCAGCGTGCTCATCACCCTGTTCACCAGGTCATCGGCAGCCATGAGCATCCTCTCCTGCTGGGTGGGGATGATCTGCGTGAAGTAGCGCTGCCGCTGAGCACTCGACCAACGCATGCGCCCACGGTCGTCCGGAGGCAGCTGGTAGTGCTCCACGCGGTGAGTGCGCTCCAACCTGCGCACGAACGGAGGCTTGTCGGATATGTCCCGCTCACACGTGGCGGGATCACCATGGAAGGGAGGCACGTACACGGCCGCGTACCTCTCGGGAGGTTGGAACGGCGCGTGGGGCACGTGGGGGGCGACGTACAAGAAGAACGGACGCCCATCCCCCGCGGCTGCCCTCTCGCGGATGAACTCCACGGCGTCGTCCGCGACGTGGTCCGTGGAGTATCCAGGCACGCGCTCCAACCTCCCTTGCTCGTTGAAGAGGGCGTTGTAGTGATCTGGCTCTTGTATCCCCCAGCGATCAAAGTATGGAGGGGCCTTATCTATGTCCCAGTAGTTGAGGTACTTGCCGAAGATCGCCGTGATGTAGCCGGCCCTCTGGAGGTAGTGTTGGATCGTCAGCTGCTGGGGCAGACGCTCCGTGTAAACGTTCTGCAGCACGCCGTGGTTGTGGGCGTACAGCCCGGTGAAGATCGAGCTGCGCGAGGGACAGCACAGCGGCGTGGTAACGTAGGCGTGGCTGAAGTACGTGCCCCCACGCATCAACCAGTAGCGGGTATGGGGCATCACTCCAAGGGTGCCCACGCGCTGGTCATCGGTGACGATCAGCACGACGTTGGGGCGCACGGGAGTACCCTCCACCGTCCGGGGACAGGCGTGCATCCCAAGCAACGACAGCACGAGCGCCACCCACAAGATCTCCCACCTGCGCAGTGTGAACAAGCCACGCCAGTTAGCCATATCGCCTCCAACCTGGTAGCTACCTAATCTAACTAAGATCCGAGGGCAAATGTTCCTTGACAAGAGATTAAAAAGTAATATACTAAAGTAGCTTAACAATTAATCAGGTTGAAATTTTAGATGGGTATTCGGAAGGTGATAAGAATGCACGCTACTCAACACCAATGTGCTGAGCTGATATTCTCCCTGATGTTCCATCTGCGGTGGGTTTTGACCCACACACTCCGTCAGGAGAGCCAGCAGCTTGGGCTGAGCATCCAGCAGCTCTTTGCGCTGGGAGCCATCGCCTACGGCTGCAAGCAACCCAGCGACCTCGCGAGGAAGATGTTCGTCTCCCTGCCCGCCGCCACCAGCATGGTGGACACGCTCGTCGAGCACGGCCTGGTGCATCGGGAGAGGGGCAACGACGACCGGAGGGCGGTGTACCTCTCCTTGACCGATAAGGGACGCGACCTGCTCGAGTCGGGACGGGAGAAGGTGCTTGGAGCCTTGGGCGAGGTCGTGGCCTGCCTGGAGGAGCAGGAGCAGGAGGAGCTTCGGCGCCTGCTGCTCAAGATGGATGAGTGCGCCTCTGAGCTCAAGGAGGCCTATCAAGCCCAACGCGAGGGCGAGAAGTTAGTTTAGATCTGAGGAGGGATACATATATGGCACAAGCTACGGTTGCGACACCACAAACGACAAGCCTGAGCCAGTTGCCGCGCAGGCAGATCTATCTCACCCTAGCCGGCCTGATTCTAGCGATGTTGCTGGCCGCACTGGATCAGACGGTTGTGGGCACAGCGATGCCCAGGGTGATAGCCGAGCTCAAAGGCTTCAACCACTACGCCTGGGTGTTCACGGCGTACATGGTGACATCGACCACGATGGTGCCGATATTCGGCAAGCTCTCAGACATCTACGGGCGCAAGTGGTTCTACCTAGGAGGTGTGGCTACCTTCCTAGTGGCCTCCTGGCTGTGCGGCCTCAGCCAGACGATGACCCAGCTGATACTCTTCAGAGGGCTGCAAGGCGTGGGCGCCGGCGTCATGCAGGCTATAGCCTTCACGGTAGTGGGCGACTTGTTCCCGCCAGCTGAGAGGGGCAAGATCCAGGGCGTGTTCAGCGCTGTGTTCGGTTTGGCAAGCATCGTAGGGCCGACCCTCGGGGGCTGGATTACCGACAATCTCAACTGGCGCTGGGTGTTCTACGTCAACGTCCCCATCGGGGTGCTGGCTCTGGCCACGCTGTTCTTCTTCTTCCCGCACATCAAGCCCCACGGGCACGAGCGCTCTATAGACTACTGGGGAGTGCTGGCGCTGATCTTCGGCGTGGTGCCCATGCTAATAGCCTTCTCCTGGGCGGGCACCGAGTATCCCTGGGGTTCCAGCCGCATAATCGGGCTGCTAGCCTTCTCGGCGATCATGCTGCTGGGCTTCGTCTGGCTAGAGACCAGGGCGCAGGAGCCGGTGATACCACTATCGCTCTTTCGCAACCGTACCTTCACGGTGTCGGTCATCTCGACCTTCATCACCTCGGCAGGCATGTTCGGGGCGATCATGTACATCCCCCTGTTCGTGCAGGGCGTGATCGGCACTTCGGCGACGAGCAGCGGCACGATCCTGATGCCGATGATGTTCGCGCTGATCTTCTCAAGCATAGTGTCGGGCCAGATCATATCGCGTACCGGCAAGTACAAGGCCATTACCATCATTGGCCTGCTGGTCATGACAGGCGGCCTGTATCTGCTATCGAGGATGGACGCCTCCGCTACGAACGCCCTCGTGGTACGTAATATGGTGATCACTGGCCTGGGGCTCGGAGTCACGATGCCCGTGTTCACCATGGCAGTCCAGAACGCGCTGCCCTACAAGATGCTAGGCGTAGGTACAAGCTCCTTGCAGTTCTTCCGATCCATCGGTGGAACGATAGGTGTGGCGATCTACGGTTCGCTCCTCAACAATAGGTTCCAGGACGCTCTGCAGACCAACCTGCCCAGGCAGCTGACCCAGATCGTGCCGGCCGACAGGCTGAAGGCACTGGACAACCCCCAGGTGCTGGTCAGTCCGGAAGCGCGCCAGGCCATGCAGCAGGCCTTCGCGCAGATGGGCCCGCAGGGGGAGCAGATCCTGCGACAGCTGATGGAGTCAATCAAGGTATCGCTCTCCTCAGCGATCACCGGCATCTTCCTGGTGGCGGCTGCTGCGGTGCTCGTGTCCACCATAGTCACGCTATTCCTGCCCGAGCTGCCGCTGCGCAGGAGCCATCACACAGCGCCAGTGGTCGAGACCGGAGAGTTCTACTACTCCGACGAGGAGGCTGAGGGGACAGAGCGATCCAAGCAACGCCCCTCCTACGAAACATCCTGAACATCACCCACTACTCCTACCCCCTGCGCGTGGGGGAGGCGAGCGCCTCCCCCACATATTTTTTGTCCGCGAGCCATAAACGATCATAAAAGAGCATCTATGATCATATTCGAGCAATCAAATATTGACATTTGCGTTTGGCAGTAGTAGTATTACCTAACCTCAGGAAGAGAGGCGGGGCCAAGATGTTGGATGCGGAGCGAAGGCAACAGATAGTCAGCTTCATCGAGGAGAACAACGGCGCCACCGTGGCCGAGCTAAGCAGGCAGTTCGGTGTGAGCGAGGCGACTATACGACGTGACCTCCTGCTCCTCAGCAGGAAGGGACTGATCGAACGGGCGCACGGCGGTGGCGTACCACGCAGGATGAGACACACTCAGGGATTTCCAGAGCCCCCGCTCCTCAGTCGGGCCGCACTCCAGGTAGAGGAGAAGAGGCGCATAGGAAAGGCCGCCGCGCAGTACGTCGATGACGGCGACTCCATCATGGTGTCAGGCGGCACGACGACTGCCGAGATGATCCCCTACCTGGCGGACAAGCGCGACCTCACGGTCATCACGAGTGCACTCAACATAGCCAACCTGCTGGCAGCCTACCCTAACATCACCGTGATAGTCCTGGGGGGCGTCCTGCGTCATGGCCACCTCAGCCTGCTAGGTGTATTGACGGAGGAGGCGCTGGAGAACATACGGGCCGACAAGCTCTTCATGGGCACCCCCGCCATCCATGCCGACTATGGCCTCTCGGCGGACGACATGGCCGAGGTACAGGTGGATAGAGCTCTGATGGACGCCTCTCGTGAGGTGATCGTGCTGGCCGACCATACGAAGTTCGGCAGAGTAGCCACCATCCGAGTGGCGCCGATCAGACGGATACGCAGGGTAATTACAGACAAGGCTGCCCCGCAGGATGATATCGCTGCACTGCGGGAACAGGGCATAAAGGTAGACGTTGTCTAAGCGGGGAGGTGATGGTTATAGGGCTTAAGACCATCTTGTCGGATCTTCAGGTCATTAAAAGTTCAGGAGGAGCAAGGTGTCACATGGACGTATTCCTAAGCAAGCCCTAACAAGAAGACGATTCCTACAAGCTGCAGCGCTGGCGGGGTTGTCGCTGGCAGGCTGTGGCGCGCCAGGGGGAGGTGCTCAGCCTACACTACCCCCAGCCAGCCTAACCGCTACGGTCGAGGCCAAGGGAGTATCGGTGTCCACCCCCATAGCTGGTAAGACCAACGTCACCTGGTGGACACACAACAACCCAGCGTTCGTCGCCGCTAATAAGGAGATGATCCGCAGGTTCGAGCAGGCCAATCCCAACATCCACATCGTGTATCAGTACTTTCCGTACGACGTGTTCATCCGCAAGCTGCAGGCGGGTTATAGATCCGGCACCGTGGCAGACATGCAGCAGATGTTCGGTACCTGGGTGACGGACTACGCCAAGAACGGCCTCCTGGAGCCCGTGCCGCCCGACATCGCGGGCTCGATGGAGGACAAGTTCTGGCCCGCAGCCCTGGGCGCCTACAAGTGGGAGGGCAAGTACTATGGTATGCCCAATGAGTACAACCTGGAGAACGGCGGAATGCTGGCCAACCCCAAGCTATTCCAGGAGGCCAACATCAAGGCCTACCCCAAGACCTGGGCGGAGCTGGTGTCGGACGCTCAGCGCCTGACCAAGCGCGACCAGAAGGGGAAGATCCAGCAGGTGGGCTTTGCCTTCACCAACAACGACAGCATCACCTTCCTGTTCCTATCGATGATCCTGCAGCAGGGCGCTACCTACTGGGCCAAGGACGGCGTGCACGTGGACTTCTCCACCGATGCGGCCAAGAAGGCCTGGGCCGATGAGACCGCACTGGTGACCAAGTACAAGGTGGACAGCGAGCAGGCCTACACCGGGGATTCCTACGAGATATTCTTCCGGGGCAAGGCTGGGATGGCCATGCGGGGCCCCTGGGTCATAGCCGTCGCCAAGGAACAGTTCCCCCAGTTCAAGTTCGACTACGTGCCCATGCCACCCTACGCCGGCACCGAGCCCAAGTTCGCGGCCGAGTCCGGCTGGGGCGAGGTGGTCAACGCCAAGGCCAAGCCCGAGATCAAGGAGGCCGCTTGGAAGTTCATCGAGTTCATCCACCAGCCGGAGAACCTGCGCGACTGGAACATCCTGACCTTCACCATCCCCTCCCTCAAGGAGCTAAAGGACGACAAGAAGATCCTGCAAAACGCTCCGCAGATCAAGACCTCCTTCGAGGTGCTGCAGTACGGCCAGTGGGTTGGGCCCGTGCAGGACAGGGATCGCTTCTGGCAGTACGTGCACGACGCCTTCACGTCGGTCGAGCTGGGCAAGATGTCGCCGGAGGACGCGCTCAAGGACGCCGAGAAGAAGATCAACGCCATGATCGATGAGCACGTAGGGCCCTAGCGGGGAGGTGTAGCCATGGCCGTCATCGCGCACAGAACGCATAGGCATCGCAGCTATCCACCCGGCCACTCCAGGCGCATGTTGTTCGTCGCCACCTGGCTGACGCCCATCATGCTGCTGTTCGCTGTGTTCTCGTTCCTGCCCATCGCTTGGGTGATCTGGCTGAGCCTCCACAGGTACAACCAACTATCCCCCACCGTGCCGTTCGTGGGACTGCGCAACTACACCTTCGCTTTTACCAAGGATCCCTTCTTCCTCAACGCCCTCGGAAATACCCTGAAGTTCGCGTTCGTGGCCGTGCCCCTTAACCTCGTGGTCTCCCTACCCATAGCCATGGGACTGAACAAGATCACGCGGCTGAGGGCGCTGTTCAGGGCATCTTTCTTCATGCCCGCGATCACCTCGGCGGTGGTAGTATCGCTCATCTGGCAGCCCATCTACGACCCCATGGCGGGCTGGCTCAACACCTTCCTGAGCGCCCTGGGACTGCCCACCAGGGCTTGGCTGGCCGATCCAAGCACGGCGCTATGGGCGGTGATGGTCGCTGCTCTCTGGCAGGACCTGGGCTACAACATCATCGTGTTCCTAGCGGGGCTGCAGGGTATTCCAGACGAGTTCTACGACGCCGCCAAGGTGGACGGCGCAGGTGCATGGGCGCGCTTTCGTTACATCACCATCCCGCTGCTGCAGCGCACGCTGGTCTTCGTGCTGGTGCTCACCATGATCTCCTACCTGCAGGAGTTCACCCATGTCCAGGTGATGACCGGCGGCGGCCCCATCCACTCAAGTGAGACGCTGGTGCTCTACATCTACCTCAAAGGCTTCCAGGACTTCCAGATGGGCTACGCCTCAGCCATGTCCGTGGTGCTGATGCTCATCATCCTGGTGATCACGCTCGTGCAGCTGCGGCTGCTGCGCACGCGATGGGAGTACTGATATGACGGTGCACACGACCGAAACAACAGCTACGGCAGCACAGGCAGGTACCATCACCAAGACCCGCACGGTTAGGGCGGGCACGGCCCTGCTCTACCTGGTGCTTACCCTGCTGGCGATCACGTTCGCCATGCCGTTCTTCCTGATGCTGTCCAACGCTTTCAAGACCCCGGCAGAGATCATCCAGATACCTCCCTCGCTCATCCCCAAGCACCCATCGCTCGACAGCTTCCGGGAGGTCATCCGCACGGCCCCTTACATCACCTGGTTCCGCAACAGCGTGTTCGTAGCGGCCTCCGTCACGCTGCTGACGCTGTTTACCAGCTCGATCGGAGGGTACATCTTCGCCAAGTTCGATTTCCCCGGCAAGAACGTGCTGTTCATCCTGCTGCTGAGCACGATGATGGTACCTTTCTCCGTGCTGCTGATCCCCATGTACCTGATAACCGACTACCTGCACCTCCTGAACACCCTCTGGGCACTGATCATACCCGGCATGGTGAGCGCCTTCGGGGTGTTCCTGCTGCGGCAGTTCATCGCCAACATTCCCAACGACCTCATCGAGGCGGCAAGGATGGACGGCGCCTCCGAGTTCTCAATCTACTCCAGGGTGATCTTACCACTGGTCGGCCCACCACTGGCCGCTTTGGGCATCTTTACGTTCCTAGGCTCCTGGAACGACTACCTATGGCCGCTGGTGGTGATCAACGACCTGAACAAGATGACGCTGCCCTTGGCGCTGAGCTTCTTCAACAGCGCCCACGCCCAGCGCTACGACTTAGTGATGGCCTCGGCGACCATGATGGTGCTGCCGGTGTTCGTGGTGTTCGGGATATTCCAGAGGTACATAGTCAACGCCTTCGTGCTGACGGGTATCAAGTAACAGATACGCTTAGGAGGAGGATGATGTCTCAGATCAAAGTCGTGATCATAGGCGCAGGTAGCACGGTGTTCACACCGGGCTTGCTCGCCGACATGGCACGGTCACCGGTGATGAGGGACGCCCAGGTGGTGCTGGTGGACCTCAACCCTACCGCGGTGGAGATCATGACCAAGCTGGGGCGGCGACTGGCCTCGGAGAAAGGCGTGAACCTGCAGGTAGAGGGCACCACCGACAGGCGCCAGGCCCTGCCCGGAGCGAACTTCGTGACCACAACGATCGCCGTCGGGGGTGCACGTGCTTGGGAGCAGGACTTGCGCATCCCCGAGAAGTACGGCATCTACCAGACCGTGGGCGACTCGGTGGGACCGGGAGGAGTCTTTCGAGCCCTCCGACACATCCCGGAGCTGGTGGCCATCGCCCACGATATGGAGGAGCTGTGCCCAGAGGCTTGGCTCTTCAACTACACCAACCCCCTGAGCGTCAACGTCCGTGCGGTGCACAAGGCCACAACTATCAAATGCGTGGGCCTGTGCCACGGCATACTGCACACCCGCCGGGCCATAGCTCGGGATCTGGGCGTACCTCCGGAGGAGCTGAGCCTGGTGGCCGCCGGGGTGAACCACCTCTCCTGGGTGCTGGACATCCGGCACCGAGGGCAGGACGTCTACCCAAGGTTCAGGGAGATGGTGCGCGAGCGCCTGCAGGACCCCCGCGCCCAGCCGAGCCATGACCCCTATGAAGGGCTCCAGCTCGTCAGCGCTACCCTCATGGAGATCTACGGCTTGTATCCCTCCCCGGGAGATCGCCACGTAGCCGAGTTCTTCCCACACTTCCTGCGGATGGAGGGCGGATTCCTGGCCTATGGCCTCCAGCCCGGGCTTGACCTGACCAACGATATCCTGTCGGGTAAGGGCTCGCTATGGGAGCACCTGCGGGCGGAGGCGGAGGGCACCGCCCCCATAGATCCTAACTTGCTGGATGAGGCACGCGAGGGCGAGCGGGCCGTGAGCATCATGGAGGCCATCCTGCAGGATCGGCCGCAGTATGAACTTGCGGTCAACGTGCTCAACGAGGGCCTGATCCCCAACCTACCATCCTACGGCGTTGTGGAGGTGCCAGGAGTGGTGAGTGGCTACGGCGTGAGGGGCATGGCCGTGGGAGAGCTGCCCGAGGGCATAGCAGGGGTGCTGAGCGCTCGCATCCGGCAGCAGGAGCTCACCGTGGACGCGGCCCTCACGGGTAACAAGCAGCTGGCCATACAGGCCATGCTAGCCGATCCTCTCGTGCGGGATGTGAAGGCAGCCCGGGCCATGTTGGACGAGCTGCTGGAGGCCCATGCCAGCTACCTGCCTCAGTTCGTCACTTAGCCTCCACCACAGAAGCTACCGTGTGCTTGTTCCCAGTTCCCTACTTGCCTGAGAGGGAACTGGGAGCGTTCGGCTTGGCTCCCTCGTCCACGCCTATCCCGAGACGGTACACCAGTTCCCCACCACTCCATGCCGTAAGCGCTCCGATCAAGATGGCGATCGCTTCCAACACTATGCTCAGTCCAGAAGGCAAGTGGTCAGAGCTACCGGTCCTCAGCAACCAAGATATCAAGAATAGCACCACTACCACAACGTTACCCAGGCCGTGTAGAGCTACAAGTGATGCCTTACGGCGTGAGGAAGGGCGTTGGCAAGCCCGCCCAGGAGTATTCGCTGACTCTACGGGCTGAGGAGCTGTTCCCCAAGCCCTACGCAGTGGTGCTGGGCAGGCTTATGGAGGCCCTAAAGGGCCGTCTCTCAAGGGAAGAACTGGAGGAATGCCTGCGAGAGGTGGGAAGGACGTTGGCATCATCCCAGACGAAGCCTATAGGCGACATGGAAGCAAGGGCGGAATCAGCGGTGAGGCTCCTCGAACAGCTGAGAGGGCTAGCGGAGCTGGATCGCGAGGACGGTACTTTGGTGATCCGAGGACGCAGCTGCCCTTTAGGAGGACTCGTGAGAGAGGATCCAGAGCTGTGCAAGCTGGCTCAAGAAATGGTGGAGGTCGTAGTAGGTGTCTCCGTCAAGGAGTGTTGCGATCGTTCGCCCACACCTGCATGCCGCTTCGAGATCGGCCCAGTCCCAAGGTCTTAGAGTGGAAGGTCGACCGTTCGAGATCTATGCACCGAATCCATGGGTCTTGGGGCGCAGCACGTCGAACATGCCGAAACCCTGGGCGTTCTTGGCGCCCAGGCCGGCATCGTAGGCCAGCCAGAAGTAGGGCTCCGGCAGGTACAGTTCGTACACGCCCAGCCAGCCCTTGATGATGTTGCCTTTGTAGGTGACCACGGCCATATCCCTATTGCTAACACGCACCGGCTGCAGGTAGGAACCTTCTAGGTCCCGCTGGGGGTCCGTCTGCCAGCACAGAGATAGAGCCTTGCGAGCCAGGTTGGAGAGCACCATCTCGTTCCACTCGTTCTCGAACGGCGAGTAGTAGTAGGTCTTCTTAGAGCCCCTGAAGGTGGTCAGGGTGCTGTAGAGTGTGATGGGAGATACCGCCCTGATGAGCAGCTTGCTCCGCCCAGACACCTCGGGCTTGGGCTCCACCGCCACCTCGTCCACTATGCACACGTTATCTCCTAGGCGCACCTGAGGCCGCTTGAGGAGGTGCTCGGCTATAGAGGATAGTAGCTCAACATCCACCGCAGCTATGCGGATCGTCACCCCATCTAGGAAGCTGATGCGGTCCTGGTGTATGCGGTACCTGCCCCCCAGGCGCGCGAAGGTAAACATCTTGAAGCTGCGGCGAAAATAGGCGTGAGCCTCATCGTGTACCCAGCGGGCTAGGCCAGCGTCCAGGTTGCTGTAGATAAACCCCTGCACCGCGTGGTTGTAGTGCAGGGGCAGGACTATCTCATCACTCGTCTCGGGATATAACCTTACCCTGATCCTCAATAGCTGTTATCCCTTCACTCAGTGAGGTTGACACATTTACGTAAGGTTACACCCAAAAGAGCCCCAAAGCAAGGGTTAGTTCGTAGGCTGCTCGAACAGGCTGCCGAACACGCCCCCGAAGTAGATTCCAAGGGTCCCGACGAGCATTATCACCCCGGCCAGGGTGTGTAGGTCCTTCCCCAAGGCGTACCCCACCACCAGGGTCACCACTATAAGCACCACACCGCCAAAGATTGCGCCCAAGAACGACTTCATGCCTTGCTCCTTTGGGAAATTTGTACAGCTTGCATGTTACCATTATGTAGCATGCAGGAGATGCTGGCAACCACTAGCGCACACGAAGAGCACATGCGCAGGGCGCTCGAGCTGGCGCAGAGTGCCCTGGGACGCACATGGCCCAACCCAGCCGTGGGCGCCGTGATCGTGAGGGATGGCCAGGTGGTCGGGGCGGGCGCTACCCAGCCGCCAGGAGGGCCCCACGCCGAGGTGGTAGCGCTGGCCCTAGCCGGGGAAGCAGCTAGAGGAGCTACCCTCTACGTCACCCTCGAGCCTTGCTCTCACTGGGGAAGAACCCCTCCCTGCACGGAGGCGGTTATCCAGGCGTGCGTGCGGGAGGTGCATGTCGCCACTCTCGATCCCAACCCCCAGGTGGACGGTAAGGGTGTGGCGCAGCTCAGGGAGGCTGGCATAGTGGTGCACATCGGGCTCTGCGGGCGAGAGGCAATGCGAATCAACGAGGGCTTCCTCAAGAGGATGAGGATCGGCCTGCCGTTCGTGACCCTCAAGTACGCCATGACACTCGATGGGCGTATAGCCACGCGCACCGGCAGCTCCAAGTGGATCACCAGTGAGGAAGCCAGGACTCACGTGCATAGGCTACGGGACCGGGCGGACGCCATCATGGTGGGCGTGGGCACGGTGCTCGTCGACGATCCCCTGCTCACCACCCGCCTCCCAGCCGAGCTGTGCGGCTACGGTGGTCCGCACCACCCCCTGAGGGTGGTGGTGGACAGCCGCGGCAGGACTCCCGTCAAGGCGGCTATGCTACGGTCAGATACCCCGGGGAGGACGCTCATAGCATGTACCACCCTAGCCCCCGAGGACAAGAGACGGTCCTGGCAGGATGCCGGCGCAAAAGTGGTGGTGTTTGACCCAGAGGACGGCAGAGTGCCCCTGGAGGCTCTGCTGCGATACCTAGGGGACATGGGGGTCAACAGCATCCTGGTTGAAGGAGGGGGAACGCTGCACGGTGCCCTGCTAGATGCGGGGCTGGCCGACAAGGTGGTGGCGTTCGTGGCACCCAAGTTGGTCGGTGGTGAGAACGCCCCCGCGCCGGTGGGCGGCCGCGGCGTGGCCGACATGGCCTCCGCCCTCGAGCTAGCCGAGGTCAGCGTGACCCAGGTAGGCCCTGATCTCCTCATCGAGGGCTACCTCCGGATATAAAAATCCCATATGTAGTATTGACAATTGTCACATACCTCAATATATTGTAATTACCGTCGGTTCGCTGGTGTGGCCAGCGAGGCAAGAGGGAACCCGGTGAGAATCCGGGACTACCCCGCAGCGGTGAGCGGGAACGAAAACCGCAGCACGGCACTGGGGACTTCCCTGGGAAGCCGCGGCGAGTAGGCCATCCGCCCGCAAGTCCGAAGACCTGCCGACGGTCCACGCGCGAGCGTGGTTGCGGTGCCGACCTTCGAGGGTGAGGCGGGCCGAGGAAAGATGTCATGGTGGAGCAGCATGCCTGGTGCTGTTCCTTCCCGCTGCTCTTGCCTCGTCCTTCCTCTCCAGGCCCCCGGGTCGGATCTCCTAAAAACTAGCAAGGAGTAAGGAGATGTCGACTGCAGTTAGGGAGCTGGAGACTAGTCGAGTCAGAGTGGTATACCCAGACGGTAGCTTAGCATCACTGGACCCGGATCGCATACGACGACACCTAGAGTATGTCTGTCGAGGGCTACCAGAATGCGATCCATATGAGCTGGCGAACGAGGTGGTACGGTCCCTCTACGACCGGGTCACGCCAGCCCAGATCAGGACCGCGATGATCCTGGCCGCCCGAGCCCGCATCGAGCGCGACCCAGCTTACGATAAGGTAGCGTCGCGCCTGATGCTAGAGCAGCTCTACCAGGAGGCTTGGGAGCGAGTGCCTCAGGAGGCGGAGCTGGAGACCACGTACAGGGAGATGTTCCCACAATATGTGCATGCCTGTATCTCCGCAGGCAGGCTCTCGGAGGAGCTGGCAAAGTTCGATTTGGAACGCTTGTCCCGCGCGCTTAGCCCCGAGAGGGACCATAAGCTGGAGTACATAGGGCTGCAGACCCTCTACGATCGTTACCTACTGGACGTGGATGGCAGGCGCCTGGAAGCCCCGCAGTACTTCTGGATGAGGGTGGCCATGGGACTGGCGCTGCGCGAGGACGATCCCAACGCACGCGCGATCCAGTTCTACGAGCTGCTGTCCTCCCTGCGGTTCGTCAGCGCCACCCCCACGCTGTTCAACAGCGGCACCCCCCACCCCCAGCTCAGCTCCTGCTACCTTTCCACGGTGGAGGACGACCTAGAGCACATCTTCAAGGTCATCGGCGACAACGCCAAGCTCTCCAAGTGGGCGGGCGGACTGGGCAACGACTGGACGCGGGTGCGAGCCACGGGCGCTCTCATCAAGGGTACACACGGCAAGAGCCAAGGGGTCATCCCCTTCCTCAAGATCGTCAACGACACCGCCGTGGCCGTCAACCAGGGCGGCAAGCGCAAGGGCGCGGTGTGCTGCTACCTCGAGCCCTGGCACCTGGACTTCGAGGAGTTCCTCGAGCTGCGCAAGAACACGGGCGACGACCGCAGGCGCACGCACGACATGCACACCGCCAGCTGGGTGCCAGACCTCTTCATGCGAAGGGTGCTGGAGGGGGGCAAGTGGACCCTCTTCTCCCCCAACGAGGTGCCCGACCTCCACGAGCTGTACGGCAGGGCCTTCGAGGAGCGCTACGTCCAGTACGAGCGCATGGCGGAGGAGGGCAAGCTGCGGCAGCACAAACAGGTGGACGCCAAGATGCTCTGGCGGAAGATGCTCTCCATGCTGTGGGAGACCGGCCACCCTTGGATAGCTTTCAAGGACCCCTCCAACATTCGGTCAGCGCAGGACCACGTCGGGGTGATCCACTCCTCCAACCTGTGCACCGAGATCCTCCTGCCCACCAGCCGTGAGGAGACGGCGGTATGCAACCTGGGGTCCATCAACCTAGTAGAACATCTATCAGAAGATGGCCTTGACGAGGAGAAGCTAGCAGATACCGTTCGCACCGCCGTCAGGATGCTCGATAACGTCATCGACATCAACTTCTATCCCACGCCTGAGGCCAGGAGGTCCAACCTCCGGCACCGCCCCATCGGGCTAGGGATCATGGGCTTCCACGACGCGCTGCTCGCGCTGCGTATCCCCTACGCTAGCCAGGAGGCAGTCGAGTTCTCGGATTACACCATGGAGCTCATCTCCTGGCACGCCATCCTGGCCTCGAGCGAGCTTGCTGCCGAGCGCGGCCGATACCCATCCTACGAGGGCTCTAAGTGGAGTCGCGGTCTGCTGCCGATCGACACGATCGAGCTGCTGGAGCGCGAGCGTGGAGGCGATCTCGAGATGGACCGTACGGCCAGGCTGGATTGGAGACCAGTGCGCGAGGCCGTGGCCCGATGGGGTGTGCGTAACTCCCAGATCATGGCGATAGCCCCCACTGCCACCATCTCCAACATCGCTGGCGTCTCCCAATCGATCGAGCCCCACTACCGCAACCTCTTCGTCAAGTCCAACCTGTCGGGAGATTTCACCATCGTGAACCCCTACCTGGTGGCCGACCTCAAGCGGCTGAGGCTGTGGAACCAAGAGATGCTTGACAGGATCAAGTACTATGATGGCTCCATCCTGCCGATAGAGGAGATTCCTGGCGAGATCAAGCACCTGTATCTGACTGCGCACGAGATCGACCCGCTGTGGCTGATCGAGTGCGCTAGCCGCAGGCAGAAGTGGGTGGACATGGGGCAGTCGCTCAACATCTACATCGCCGAGCCCAGCGGCAAGAAGCTGCACGAGATCTACCTAGCGGCCTGGCGCAAGGGGCTGAAGACCACCTACTACCTGCGAGCCGTGGGGGCCACCAATGTAGAGAAAGCTAGCATGGATATCAACCGCTTCGGGGTGCAGCCACGATGGATGAGGTCACGCTCCGCCTCCAGCCGCGTGCGGATCGTCCGTGAGGGGAGCACCTGCCAGATAGGCGAAGACTGCGAAGCCTGCCAATAGCTGATACCAACATCTCAACACAGATAGTAAGGAGGGAAAGAATATGAGCGCTTGCTGCACACCAGACAGAGGGGGTATGTACGACCTGAGCCAGAGGATACGAGTGGAGGACAAGAGGCTGATCAACTGTAAGGCCGTGGACGTCAACCAGCTGTGGCCACTCAAGTACGCTTGGGCGTGGGAACACTACCTCAACGGCTGCGCCAACCACTGGATGCCCACCGAGGTGCCGATGCATAAGGACATCGAGCTGTGGCGCTCCGACGCCCTCACGCCAGACGAGAGGCTGGTGATCATGCGCAACCTCGGCTTCTTCAGCACCGGTGAGAGCCTGGTCGGCAACAACATCGTCCTGGCGATCTTCAAGCATATCACCAACCCCGAGGCCCGGCAGTACCTGCTGCGCCAGGCCTTCGAGGAGGCCATCCACACCCACGCCTTCCACTATATAGTGGAGTCGCTCGGCCTGGACGGCCGTGAGGTTTTCAATATGTACCGCGAGGTGGACTCCATCAAGGGAAAGGACGAGTTCGTGATGTCCCTCACCGAGCGGGTGCTCGACCCCGACTTCACCACAGAGACTCTCGAGGGCATCCAGGACTTCATCCGCAACCTCGTGGGCTTCTACGTGATCATGGAGGGCATATTCTTCTACAGCGGCTTCGTCATGATCCTATCCTTCCATCGCCAGAACCGCATGACGGGCATCGGCGAGCAGTTCCAGTACATCCTGCGGGACGAGACCGTGCACCTCAACTTCGGCATCGACCTCATCAACACCATCAAGGAGGAGAACCCCGAAGCCTGGACGGAGGAGCTGCGCCGCGACCTCGTGGGGATGATCCGTCAGGCGGTCGAGTACGAGATCGCCTACGCCCGCGAGTGCCTACCCAACGGCGTGCTGGGGCTCAACGCGGACCTCTTCCGCGAGTATGTGCAGTACATCGCTGACAGGAGGCTGGAGCGCATAGAGCTGCCGGTGCAGTACCGCTCGCGCAACCCATTCCCCTGGATGAGCGAGACGATGGACCTGCCTAAGGAGAAGAACTTCTTTGAGACCCGCGTCACGGAGTACCAGAACGCTGGCACGCTGGTGTGGGACTAGATCCCACACCAGCTCCTCACCTGCGTGCATACCGCTTGACCGGAGGCTGCACGAGCGGTAGCAGGGGAGGTGCGCCGAACGACGCCCTCCGACGATCCTCCGGCACCTCCCCATACAGCGTCGTCCTTTGCCTGGGGACCCTACCGATGGAGGTGATTATCTCCTCCATCTTCTCCGGTGGTAGCTCTTGCCCGTTCTCCCCACCGGCGGCGCGGGTGATGCTCTCGTTCATGAGCGTCCCTCCTAGGTCGTTGGCGCCCGATCGCAGGCAGAGCTTCACCCCCTCAACCCCCATCTTCACCCAGGAGGTCTGAATGTTCGTGATCTCGGGATAGAGCACTAGACGGGCAACTGCGTGCATCAGCACAGCCTCCCGGAAGGTCGGGCCACGCCTGGCCATGCCCTTCCAGAACATCGGAGCCTCCATGTGGACGAAAGGCAGAGGCACGAACTCGGTGAAGCCTCCGGTCTCCCTCTGCAGTCCCTTAATCCGCAGGAGGTGCCGCGCCCAGTGCACCGGGCTATCCACGTGCCCGTACATGATGGTGGCGGTGGTGCGTATCCCCAGCAGGTGCGCCTGACGTATCACCTCCAGCCACTGCTCCGTCCGGATCTTGTCCGGGCAGATGATCGCCCTGACCTCGTCGTCGAGGATCTCGGCGGCCGTGCCAGGCAGCGTACCCAGCCCGGCGGCCCTCAGCTCCGAGAGGAACTCCCGCACGCTCAAGCCCAGCGTCTGCGCTCCCTGCCACACCTCCAGCGGGGAGAAGGCGTGGATGTGTATCCCGGGCACGGCCGCCTTCACGGCCCGGCAGATGCGCAGGTAGGTCTCGCCTGTGTACTCGGGGTGTATTCCCCCCTGCATGCACACCTCGGTGGCTCCTCGATCCCAGGCCTCGCGCGCCCGGCGCACGATCTCCTCCAGCGGCAGGTCGTAGGGCGCCCCCCGCAGGTTCTCCGAGAGCTTGCCCTTGGAGAACGCGCAGAACTTGCACCTGAAGTAGCAGATGTTGGTGTAGTTGATGTTTCGGTTGACGACATAGGTTACCACGTCACCGCACGTTCGGCGCCGCAGCTCGTCGGCAGCCTCGCACACCGCCTGAAACTCACTGCCCCTGGCCGCAAACAGGCGCACTACCTCCTGCTCTCCCAGGTCTCGACCGGCCATGGCATCGTCGATGATCGCTAGGAGCTCTCCAGACACTTTGCCTCCGCCGCACACCACGGGCAGCTCACCTGAGCTGCCAGGAGACCAATCGTCGGTGCGGGCGTAGCCCTCGCTGTCGGCATGATGCAGCAGCTTGGGCAGCACCTGGGGATCCACCCACCTGGAGGGCTCACGCACGTATTCGGGGTAGATCGCCAGCCTCTCCACGAGCTCCTTCCCGGCCTCTTCCGTCTTCTGGGCCAGTTCCCGTAGGTGCGGCCAAGGAGCCTCCGGGTTAACATGATCGGGCGTCACGGGCGACACCCCTCCCCAGTCGTTGATGCCAGCCTCGATCAGTTTTCCATAGGTGCCAGGACTCAGGTTGGGAGGCGCCTGTACGTTCATCTCAGGCCCCAGGACTATACGAGCAACAGCTACCGTCCACAGCAGGTCCTCCAGGGTGGGCTCGGGGGCATCAGCCATGCGAGTACCTGGTTTGGCACGGAAGTTCTGCACGATCACCTCCTGGATGTGCTCATAACGCCGGTGCAGATCACGCAGCACCAGGAGCGACTGTATTCTCTCCCGACGCGTCTCTCCTATCCCGATCAGGATGCCGGAGGTGAACGGCACAGCCAACTCTCCGGCAGCTTCGATAGTCGCGACTCGCACGGCGGGGTGCTTATCCGGCGAGCCGTAGTGCGGTCCGCCCCTAAGCGAGAGCCGTTCCGAGGCTGTCTCGAGCATTATTCCTTGGGATACGGTTACCTTGCGCAGCACCTCTATCTCCTCGCTGGTCATGACACCTGGGTTGGCGTGCGGCAGCAGGCCCGTCTCCCGCAGCACTAGCTCGCACATCTCCGCCAGGTAGGATATGGTGCTAGGGTGTCCCATCCGCTCCAGTTCCTCCCTGGCGACCCTGTAGCGCAGCTCCGGCTTGTCGCCCAGGGTGAACAGCGCCTCCTTGCACCCGGCTCTGGCCCCCGCCCGCGCCACCTCGAGCACCTCCTCGGGCGTCATGTAGGCCCTCTCCACCTTGCGAGGCGACCAGGCGAAAGTGCAGTAGTGGCACACATCGCGGCAGAGGTGGGTCAATGGGATGAACACCTTGCGAGAGTAGGATACCCTGTTAGCGTGGGCGGCGTCCCTCATCGCAGCTGCGACCTGCATGAGAGACTGCAGATCATCATAGTCAGCCAGCAACAGCGCTTCCTCCGGAGACGGCAGATCCCCCTCCAGCGCTCGCTCGAGTATTTGGTGCACCACAGTCACTGGTAGCCCTCCTTTCCCAAATGCGCGACGTCAAATATGGCAGTATGAAGCTTCCACGAGAGCTTTGCGCCAACTCGTGCGCAGGTAGATATGTAGCTTTATACGGACTCTGAGGATCGTGGTAGGAGGGAAGGCTAACCCATTGCGGGTACGGTGCCTGCGGGTTGCCCGCCAGGGCGCGGCGCCCCACGCAGCGGCCGCGCCCCTATTGAGTTGTTGGCTGGTTTAACGTATCTGGGCTCTAGGTTAACACATACGCTGGAAGCTGTGCAAGTCTAGTACTGCCTACGACGCTGGAGGCTGGAGAGGTCGAGTTCGCCCTCGATGTACATCCCAACCAGGTAGCCCACTATACCACCGAGGATGATGAGCGCGGTGGCTCCCCAGCCCAGCCATAGTATGAGCAGGACGACCAAGGCCCCCACCAGGGCTCCCAAGTATTTCGCATTGATTACCATCTGCTACTCCTTATCGATTCTTGCTAACTTTCGACAGCACCACACGCACTCGTCGCACCGGTACTCGCTGCAGCTGCAGCTCCTGCGCAACACGAGTCTTGATGCCCTCACCATAATCTACAAGCTTGATGCCCATGGGACAGTCCACATCGCATTGCACCTCGAACGCACCGCGATGCCACCGCAGGCTCACGTACGGTGACCTCGCACCGGCCTCGCGCGCGGCCTGTGTAGCCAACTTGGCCACAGCGGTGGAGGTCAGTCTGAGCTCCCTGCCAGGAGTATCAACCACCACCACCTCGCGTGGGTTACGCACGACGGCCAGCTCACGCAACAGCAGAGACAAGCCTATCAAAGCCGCCACCAGGGCCACAATCGCGACGATGGCTCTGCCTCCCGGCGATATGCCTTGCGGAGATAGACGGGAAAGCCCATCCACGGCCGACCTGTAGCCCGTATAGTAGTTCAGGTCCGACGGCGAGAGCACGCCGAAGTTCACGAGCAGCAGCAACAGGGACGCCGCTCCCACGAGCAGCGCGAGGAGCAGAATGACTACTCTATTGAAAGCGTTCACTTTACCCTCACCTTCGCCCTTCTGGGATCGATCTCCCTGCAGTCCAAGGACAGCTTCCGCAAGGGCACACCCCAAGACTCTATAAGCGACCTACGCAGGTTTTCATCCAGCCTAGCCCTTGCCTGAGACAGGTCCTCACCGCGCCTGACTAGCGCCAACGACTTTAGACCAATACCTCCTCTGCGGTAGAGCTTGACCCTGCGCTTGGAATCCAGCACCGCAGCATCGGACTCCAACACCTCCTGTGTGCCCATGTCCACTACTCTAGGATGCAAGCAGACATCCTCCGTCAACTTCGCGCATGTGGGGGGCGCAGGCCTGAGTTCCAGCACCAGCAGGACCAAGCATATCAGTACCACCAGCACGAGCACCGCTATGGTGGCCGCTGGAGCCTTGCCTTGTTCCAGCTGGGATACCAGCTGCACTATGGAGTCACGCCATGCACCCAGCTGGGCTCCTTCCCACAGCGTCTGCAGGTCGTAACCGAATAGCCCGAGACTGTAGATAAATACTATGATACCGCCTATGAGCAGTGCCGCTGACAGCAGCACCATGAGCAACCTATTGAGAGCGTTCAACTTCAGGTACCCCCTCCAGATCCTCTACCACTATGGTCAACATGCGGTCCCCTACTAACGGCTCGACCGCTGCCCGCACCCTCTCGACCAGCAAGGGGACGGGCACACCATCTGGATAGGAGGCTATAATGTGCACCCTTACATCCGAGGGCGTCACTACCACGCCTTGTACCTTCTCACCTGCCCCGTACGTGGCAGCCTCGGCGTAGGTACCTCTACCCAGTGAACTTACACCATGGACCGCGAGGGCGGCCTCAGCAACCGCCCTCGCCAGAGATATCTCATCCAACTTGGCCCCTCCTTACCGGACCCTCTGAGTTTCCTCTTCCTCCTCCTCGCGCTGCGGCTGGGGCAGGATCACATCGTTCACTGTGATGTTCACCTCGGTGACCTTCAGGCCCACCAAGCTCTCCACTCGATTGATGATGTTCCTGCGCACCGCCTCGGCCACGGCCGGTATGGCTACCCCGTAGTCGACAGCGAGGTTGAGATCCACGGCCGCCTCCTGCTCGCCCACCTCGACATGCACGCCACGGGTGACGCCCGGAGATCCGGTGGCTCTCTCGACCAAGCCTCCTATGGCCCTGGCCGCACCTCCGCCCATGTGCACGCCCTCTACCTCCTGCGCGGCCATGCCGGCTATCTTAGCCACCACCACATCCTCGATGGTGGTCTTGCCCCTCTCCGTCTGTAGCGGGGCGTTCTGAGTCAGGGATCTTTCCTGTGTGTTGGACATTATGCGAACTCCTTTCTCAAAATATAGCTTTATACTCTTCTACCAACGACCATCCTGTAGATCGCCAGGAGCACGATGGACCCGATGACCGCCACAATGATCGACCACAGGTTGATTCCGCTGACCCCCTCGGCACCGAACAGGCTGACGATCCATCCACCAATCACTGCACCTATGATGCCGATGATGATCGTGACGATGATGCCGCCTGGGTCGTCACCAGGCATGATCCACTTGGCCAATGCCCCAGCGATGAGCCCCACGATGATCCAAGATATGATTCCCATTCCTTTGCCTCCTTAGTTTTCCACCATGTTATGACACCGCGTCGGGTCATATGTTACAGCTCTATGGGAAGATCCCCTGCCCGCCGCGATCGTCACCCTATATAGCACGCTACGTGCCAAGGTGGTGCAGATCTTGCTAAAAACCTATGCATATTGTGGGAACTAAGCTGTGGAAGGGTTGCTGCAGTTGGACGATCTAGAGGGCACCGAGACGCTGCTGGAGGAGATGGAGCTGGTAAGGGCCGCACGCCAAGGCGACAAGCTGGCCTTTGGGACGCTGGTCCAGCGATATCAACAACAGGTATACAGGCTGTGCTACCGAGTGCTGGGCAACCACCACGACGCCGAGGACGCCTCCCAGGAGGTGTTCCTGCGGGCGTACGATCGGCTACCACAGCTAGAGGGCAACGATAAGTTCCGCAGCTGGTTGATGCGCATCGCGGTCAACACCTGCCTCAACGAGCGCAGGCGGCGTCGCCCCACCACTGAGCTAGCAGATTGGCACAGGTCTGCTCCGGACGACCCTGAGGACAATGCCCTGCGCGCCGAGAGGTTGAGGCTCCTCGAGGAGGCTATTCAAGAGCTGCCTAAAAACCATAGAATAGCATTGGTGCTCAAGGATCTGGAAGGGCTAGATTACGCACAGATCGCAGACTACCTGGAGGTGCAGGAGGGCACAGCCCGCGTGTGGGTCTACAGGGCAAGGCAGAAGCTGAGGGAGAGCATAGATCGATGGAATGGGACATGATCCTCCAGAGATACGTCTGGGGAGAGCTAAGCGAGGAGGAGAGGGCCTCGCTTGAGCTCGAGCTGGAGCGCAGTCCCCAGCTGAGGGCTAGGCTAGAGGCTTACGTGCGCCTGCACTCCGCCCTGGAGGATATCTCCAGACAGGCGGTGGCAGCCCCCGACCTGAGCAGATCAATTGAGAGGAGGGTACAGTTGGCATCGTACTTACGCGGTATGCTGCAGCTGTGTGGGGGGGTAGTGGCCTCCTACGCAAGGGCTATCCTCGCCATGTTGGGGTTGAGCCGATGATCACTACGGCAGACCTGAAGGAGGTCTTCGTAAACTATATCCCACGGGTAGCCGTAGCACTCCTGGTGTTTCTCATCGGTGTGCTCGTCGCCCTCGTCATCCGAAGGCTGCTGGTGTTCGCACTGCAGCGAGCACAGTTCGACCGTCTGTGCCAGAGCCTTGGTCTCTCGGAGGTGCTAGGAGGAGTTGGGCGCGCTCCATCCAAAGCGGTCGGGACTATTGTGTTCTACCTACTACTGGCCTTCTCCTTCCTGCTGGCACTGGGACCTTTGGGGGCGCAGTTCATATCAGTTATGCTGAGCCAACTGCTGCTGTACATACCTAGGGTGCTGGCCGCAGCGCTGCTGCTCGTGTTGGGCATAGTCCTGGCGCGAGTGCTTGCCGAGATGGCTGATCGGACCCTTGTAGGGTTCGGTATATCGGGCAGCAACTGGCTACGCAGGACCGTACAGGGATTCGTGCTGTTCGTAGCGGCGATGCTTGCCGCCACCATGTTAGGGATAGACGTGACCATCATCATCGTGCTGATGGTTGTAGCGTTGGGGGGAGTGATACTGACCACGGCCCTGGCTCTGGGGCTCGGCCTGCGCACCATGTCGGAGAATATAGCCGCCGGGAGGTACATCTCTCAGGAGGTATCCGAGGGCGACGAGATAGCCGTAGAGGGATACGTGGGTCGCGTGCGAAAGATCAGCTACACATTCACGGTCATCAGCGCGCGCGATGGCAGGACGTACATAGTACCCAATGCCTACCTCATGAGGCACGTAGTGGAGAAGAGGAGTCCCGATCAAGATACCACCCAGTACAATCTATAGGCAAAGCTAGTCTCGCGCTTGCTTGGCCTTAAGCCGATCTTAATGCGCGCGCTCTATCCTCCCAAGTAGAGCAAGCTCTCAGGAGGTGACCTAGTGTTCGCTCTGGAAGCAGCGCATATGATCAAGCTGGCCACAAGCAGGCGCAGGTTCTTGCTGTCCACAGGATGGTTAGCAGGCGTAGCCCTCTCCGCCGAGCACGTCTCCCAAACGCGACTGGCAAGCCTCCCACGCGGTAGCTACCCATTCACCTTGGGGGTGGCCTCAGGAGACCCATTGGAGGACTCGGTGGTCTTGTGGACTAGACTGGCTCCAGATCCCCTGGCACCCGACGGCGGCATGCCGGCGCATCCGGTGCCAGTTAGGTGGGAGGTATCTGAAGATGTACATATGAGGAGGGTGATCAAGAGGGGCACGGCCATCCCCAGGCCGGAGTACGCCCATTCGGTGCACGTGGACGTTCGGGGGCTAGCAGCCGACAGAGAGTACTACTACCGCTTCGCAGCCGGCGGGGAGGAGAGTCCAGTGGGCAGGACGCGCACCGCTCCGCCAGCGAGCTCACACCCCATGGAGGTATCGTTCGCCTTTGCCTCCTGTCAGGAGTTTCACTCCTACTACACAGCATACAGACACATGGCGGCGGAGGACCTGGACTTCGTGGTACATCTGGGGGACTACATTTACGAGAACGTGCTGCGCAGCCCAAGAGGATTGAGCCTACCAGACGAAGTCATCCTCGAGCCCAAAGACCTCCCCTCTTATAGGCTGAGACACTCACTCTACAGATCTGACCCCAATCTGCAGGCGGCTCACGCCGCATTCCCATGGATAGTCACCTGGGACGACCACGAGGTGGAAAACAACTACGCGGATGAGTACTCAGAGGACTACCCAAAGGTATCCTCGGAGGAGTTCCTGATCCGCAGGGCTGCAGCTTACAGGGCTTACTGGGAGCATATGCCTCTCAGGGTACCACCTCCCAACGGTTCAGGGCTCAGGCTCTACAGGAAGTTCTCTTTCGGAGACCTGCTGGCGTTGCACGTGCTGGACACCAGGCAATATAGGGATAGGCAGACGGACTGCGCCGGCGAGGAGCTGGTCGGAGGCTACTGCCGATCCGCAGTCGATCCCAATAGAACCATCTTGGGCGATGATCAGCTTCGCTGGCTGTTGAGCTCTCTAGAAGTCTCCAGCGCGATCTGGAACGTCCTGGCCCAACAAATAATCTTCTCCCAGAGAGATAACTTGATCGGTCCAGGAGAGAACTACGTCGGCAACGGCGACCAATGGGACGGCTACAAGGCGGACCGGGACAGGTTATTGGAGTTCCTGCGGCAGCGCAGGCCTTCGAACCCCATAATCATCACCGGCGATGTGCACCGCAACTACGCCTACAACATCAAGGCCGACTTCGGGGATCCCGACTCCGAGACGCTTGGGGCGGAGTACGTGGGCACCTCAATCAGCTCTGGTGGCACACCAACAAGACGGGAGACCGTGATAGGTGGCACAGCAGACGATCCTCATCAGGTGATGTACAACAACTCCAGGGGCTACGTACGCTGCAGGATCAATAGAGACACATGGCAGACAGACTACAGGGTGGTGGATACCGTAAGCCGTCCAGAATCTCCCATATCCACTTTAATCACCCTGACCAGCGATAACGGCGAACCTGGGATAAAGCTGTAGCAGGGAGGCGCGAGTCGGGCAAGCCCGACTCGCGCGGGGTCTTCTGCCTAGCTCGAGTACTCGTACTCTCTCGAGATCTCCACACGCCTCTCACCCGACTCCTGACGAGAGGCAACAAAAGCTGTGACACAAGCTGCCACCCACACCACGCCGATCACGCTGTAGGCGGTGGCGGCGACGGATTGGCTGGCATCCAAGGATGTCAGCAGGGTCCGGGCGTTGGTCAGCAGGATGAGTCCTCCTACCGCGGACCCAAGCACCCTCGGGTGCATCTTTCGCACCAGCCAGGCCGCGAT
The DNA here is from genome assembly GCF_059335935.1 of Thermobaculum sp. T2p. NCBI lineage: Bacteria > Bacillati > Chloroflexota > Chloroflexia > Thermobaculales (SeqCode) > Thermobaculaceae (SeqCode) > Thermobaculum (SeqCode) > Thermobaculum sp. T2p. The sequence goes on along the minus strand of NZ_JANZYQ010000007.1, from coordinate 76,508 downwards.
CGGAGCAGCGATCATGCCCCCGATCAGCAGCGCCAGCACGAGCTGTAGGGCTATCTGGCTGCGATCCAGGGACACAAGGAAGCCGGCGCTGGCAGCTATGGCCACCAGAAACTCGCTGGTGTCCACCGTGCCCACGGTGCGGCGGGGATCAAGTCTACCCGAAGCCAATATAGTGGGCGTGGATATTGGCCCCCAGCCACCGCCACCGGCCGCATCCAGGAAGCCAGCCAGCGCTCCCAGGGGCACCAAGAACTTCGGGGTGAGCTTCTTCTTGATCTGAGGGGTGCTCTGGCCCAGGAAGGCAAAGCGGATCAGGATATACGTCCCCAGGAGGAAGAGGAACAAAGCTATCCAGGGTTTAGCGGCCTCAGCGGACACCGAACTGAGCACCACAGCCCCGCAGAACGCGCCAATCGCCCCGGGCACTGCCAACCAACCTACCGCCGACCAATTCACATTGCCCAGCTTCCAATGGGAGAGCCCGGACACCAGCGTGGTCCCCACCTCTGCAAGGTGGACGCTGGCGGAGGCAAATGCCGGTGCTATCCCGGCCAGTACCAGCAACGTGGTCGAGGTTACACCGTAGGCCATCCCCAGGGAGCCGTCGACCAACTGCGCGGCCAACCCCACTACGGCCAATATCAACAACTTGCGCAACTTACAACCTCCAGATCGCAAGATTCTCTACTGTATCAGTCAACTTAGTTGAGAGTTTACAACTTGGCCTTCAAAGATGGAAGAGCAAACACTAAAGTATTAGTATTGAAACTTAGTCGGACTATAAAACTTTCTTATAGCATCTTGGGAGGCGAGGATGCGCAAGGGGTGCTTTCGGGAAGGTCTCCATCGACAGCTCTTCCCCCCAGAGGGAGCCAGCGACCTCAGGATCACTCTGCTGACGGCCTACCTGCCGGTGCTGCTCTGGATAGCGGGACTAGAGCTGCCAGCGTCTGCGGCCGGCGTGGCGTTCGCGATCTCCCTGGTCAGCATAGGGCTCGGCGCGCTCCTCGGGAGGAGGTTAGGGATGAGCCTCTTAGGAACGATCTGGAGGGCAGCGATGTTGGCTGCGGCCTTCTTCACCACCTACATCGGCAGGACTCTATGGGGCAAGTGGTGGTTAGGGATAGGACTGGCGATCGGCGTGTTGAGCGTGATGGTGGTGACGGCCACCCTGGTGCAGTGCCTACTACCTCCAAGGAACTGACTTGCTACCGAGAGCTCTCCATAGTAGCCCTGGACGTGACCCAAGGCACCCAGCTGGGGATGATAGATATGTGACCGTCCCTCTCGAGCACCGCGTACTTGATCTGCTCCATCCGCTCCAGTCCATGGATGGTGCGGGCGTTCTCCAGCACGTCATCTAGGCTGACCCTGGCGCGCTTCAGCCTATCGTGATGAACCACGCCGTTCTCCACCAGCACGAGGGGCACATCGTTCACCAGCTTGTCGAGGGCGCGAAAGCGCAAGGTTAGGAAGGAGAGCACTAGATCCGTGCCCACCAGCGTCAGCACGATGAGGAAAGCATTGGTTAGGGAATTGTCACCATCGATCATCGCCTGCTGGATAGCCTCGGAGATGATCAACAAGAGCACCGCATCGAAGGTGGTGATCTGCGCGAGCGATCTCTTACCATTTATCCTAAAGATGATCAGTAGGAAGAGGTATACTGCTAGCCCCCTGAGTATAGAGTTCATATTATCCTCCCATTATGGCCATACTATCTGCTTGAGGTTCACACGGCTGCTCCCATTCAAGAGCACCTCCCCCGAAGATACCCCCGCCCTGTCGAACTGGAAGTTGAAGATCACCTCGGGGCGCGTCACCCCTTTACCCACCTGGAACTCGAAGACCGTGTAGCCATCCTCGCTCCTGGCGCTGGAAGGCAAGGGCACTATGTTAGATATGTCCACCTGGTCCAAGTAGGAGCGCGGCAGCGCCAGGCTGAATCGCCCGTTGCGCGTGGCCCTTCCGTCCACCTCAAGAGACATCCGTGCGGGCGTCTCCAACCGAGCGAAGCGAGGGTAGCGGACGAGTAGCTGGCCGTCTGTGGACCTGACCTTCCCCCAGCTGAGCGGCCCTCCACCTAGGACGCCCAGCAGTCCCGCCAGGAAGGCTACGAGCAGCAGCAGCCTCCCGGCGTACTCCACCAGCCACTCACGCCGCTGAAACCGCAGGTCCTGCTCTAGCTCTAGACCATCTACCCTCTGCATAACCTCTATGCCCCCATCAGAGATATCTAAATAAGAGGATGCAGGAAAACTGGTACGGATGGAAGGACTATCACTCTATAGATATAATGTCTCAGACTCTATCTGCGCCGGGAGCGCGACCGGGGAGCAGCATGCACAGGGGAAAGATATTCGTAGTCGACGACCTGGAGGACTTCAGGCAGCTGTTGGAGGATGTGCTGTCGGAACAGGGCTATGAGGTGCTGAGCTTCGAGCGGGCAGCCGATGCCCTGGCGGCGCTGCAGATCCAGCCGCCCGACCTACTTATAACCGACATAAGGCTGGGGGACGAGAACGGGCTAAGACTAGTGCGTGCCATCAGGGCCAAAGCGGAGACCCACCGGCTGCCGGTCATCATCTGCACGGCGGCCATCCTAGACCTGGAGGAGTTTGAGCCGATCGCGGACCCATGCATACAAGTCCTGCCGAAGCCCTTCGAGATCGCTGACTTGGTGCGAGATGTGAGCGATATGCTGGAGAGAGGATGTAAGTGATCGGAGTGGAACGGGTCTTGCGATAGACAGTCGTGATGTTATGTAGGAGGCAGTAAAGATGGCTAGCGTAGTCAAGAGCATAGATGTGAACTTGCCGGTGCGCACCGCCTACAACCAATGGACCCAGTTCGAGGAGTTCCCCAGGTTCATGGAGGGCGTCAAGGAGGTGAGGCAGCTGGATGATAAGCACCTTCACTGGCGCGCCGAGATAGGTGGCAAGGAGGAGGAGTGGGACGCCGAGATCACCGAGCAGATCCCAGACGAGCGCGTGGCCTGGACCAGCACCACAGGCGCGCGTAATGCCGGCGTGGTGACCTTCCACTACATCGACGACAACACCACTCGAGTGACGCTGCAGCTGGACTACGAGCCCGAGGGCTTGGTGGAGAACATAGGCAGCATGGTCGGCGCGGTGGACCGAAGGGTCGAGGGCGATCTCAAGCGCTTCAAGGAGTTCATAGAGAGCCGTGGTGTGGAGACCGGTGGATGGAGGGGCACCATACAGGAGCATCCAGAGGCCAGCCAGGATCCCTCCGAGAGGATGTGATCGCTGGACAGGGGGGGCGATGCTGGGCACCTGGGCACCGCCCCCCGCACGGCAGGTAGAAGGGATCTCCCCGCCAAGTACAATTATCTCTGAAATCGTTTCCCATGTCTAGATCTGGCAACGATTTTCTTCCGTTGCAGCCTTAAGGGCCGTGCTATCCTTAGAGGTGAAAGGTTTTATGTTGGCCCCACCCCCGACCTCGATCGTGTATCATCTCTAGGAGAGACCACGAAAGGGGAAGGGAAGATTGGACAAGCAAGACAGGTACGCCTCTGCTGGCGTGGACTACGACGTGCTGGACAGGGTGAAGCGGTTGGCGCTCGCGGAGGCCGGCCGCACCAGCGGGGTTCTGTCACGTTTGGGCATGAGCGAGGTCCCCGAGAGTCGAGGGGAGACCGCCTACGTGGTGGATGCCGGAGACCACTACATCGCCACGGTGCTGGAGTGCTTGGGCACAAAGAGCCTCGTAGCGGACGCGATGAGGCCCCACCTAGGTAGGTCCTCCTACGACCTCATCGCCCAGGACGCCGTGGCCGCGATCATCAACGACCTCGTCGCCGTCGGTGCCACCCCGCTGGTAGTGCACGCCTACTTCGCGGTGGGGGCCTCAGAGTGGTTTGCGGACGAGGAGAGGGCCTCGGACCTGGTGCGCGGCTGGGCGCAGGCCTGCTTAGAGGCCGGGGCCTCCTGGGGTGGTGGGGAATCGCCAGCCCTCGGGGGCATCATCCAGACGGACGCGATAGACCTCGCAGGCTCGGCGGTGGGGATCGTGCGCCCTAAGAGCCGGCTGGTGACCTCGGACAAGCTGCGAGCGGGGGACGCGATCGTCCTGCTGGCCAGCACAGGGATACACACCAACGGGCTGAGCCTAGCGCGCAAGCTGGCCGCTGAGTTGTCCGACGGCTACCTCACCCCCATGGAAGACGGCAGGTACTTCGGGGACGCCCTCCTGGACCCCGCCCCCCTCTACTCGCGCGTGGTAGAGGGAGCTCAGGAGGCGGGACTAGAGATCCACTACATGGTGCACATTACCGGCCACGGCTGGCGCAAGCTGATGCGTGCCCCCCAAGATCTGACCTACCTGCTGGAAGAGGTACCCCCTGTACCCCCAGTACTTGAGTTCATCTGCCGCGAGGGACGCATCCCGGAGGTCGAGGCCTACGCGCTGTTCAACATGGGGGCGGGCTTTGCGATCTTCCTGCCGCCGGAGCAGACCGATGAGCTGGTGCGCTTGGCCGGCCAGCAGGGCATTGACGCCATCGTGGCCGGCAGAGTGATCGAGGGACCACGCAGGGTGGTGATCCAGCCCAAGGGCCTAGAGTACTCCGCTGAGGATCTCCGGATACGCTAGAGCAGGCTCCGCAGGGTCGTGGCGTTCTCGACCGCGTAGGCGCGCACGTCGTTGTTGAAGTAGACGTAGACATCCCGCTCACGGAGGCGCTCCCTTATCCATTCAGCCCAGGACCGCAGCTGCTCCTCGGTGTAACGCGAAGCGTACAGCTTGCCTGGGCCGTGCATCCTGATATAGGTAAAGCTGCCCATCTCGATCCGCCAGGATGGGAGGTGAGGGGAGTCGTTGAGCACCAGCGACGCCTCCAGCATCCGCAGCGGCTCAAGGCCCCCCTCCCCGAGCCAGGAGTCGTGTCGAAACTCAAAAGCGTACCTCAGATCCCCCGGCAGCAGCCGACAGAAAGCCGCGAGCCTCTCCACGTGCTCCTCGTCGGCGTGCATGGAGGCCGGGAACTGCCACAGGACCACCCCCAGCTTGCTTCCTAGCCCCCTGGCTCCGGAGAGAAAATCTTCCAGTGGAGCCTCCACCTCCCGCAGGTGCCGCAGGTGCGTGATCAACCTTGGGCCCTTGAGAGCAAAACAGAAGCGCTCAGGAGTTGCTTGGCTCCAGCGCTCGAACACTCCGCGCGAGAACCTGCCGTAGAAGGTGGCGTTGATCTCCACGGTGTCGAAGTGCTCGGCGTAGAACCTCAGCCACTCCCGCTGCGGCAGCGACTTTGGGTAGAATCTGCCACGCCAATCCCTGTACGTGTAGCCGGAGGTGCCCACGTAAGGGGTGCCCATGGCCCCGCCCTCAGGAGCTGGCCCGAAGGATCCGCACGTCGTAGGCGGCCATCACGATCTCTCCACGGAGCTCCTCCCCGCTCAACAGCTCTAGGAAGTTCTCACCCTCAGGCAGACGGACGGTCACCTCCTCCGGGTTGTGGTTGAGGAGGAACACCAGGCGAGCTCCTTCCCTCTCCCGCAGCGCCGCCTCCACCCCTGCGGGGGTCTCCATCACTGGCTGGACTCCCTGCTCGAGGAGCAGCTGGCCGTAGAACTCGCCCAGGAAGCGATCCTCTGGGTGGCTGGCGATGTAGTAGGCCCTGCCCTCGCCGAAGCGGTTCTCGGTCACCACCGGTGTGCCGGCGTAGAAGTCCTCGCCGTAGGTGGCCACGACCCTGGCGGTCTCTATCCGCACTATGTCGCACATGCGTCCACACTCGTAGGTACCCGTGCCGTCGGCCATCACGATGTGGTTGACCTGACCCTCATACAGGGCATCTATCTCCTCTACCCAGATGCCCAAAACCCTCCGCAGTGGTCCAGGATAGCCCTCGAACGCCAGGTCGTGCTCGTCGGCCACGCCCGAGAACTGGGTGGCCACGAACACGCCACCACCACGCACGAAGCTCTCGATCCGCTCAGCCACTCCAGGCTTTACCATGTACAGCATTGGAGCTATCACTAGGTCGTAGCGCGACAGATCCGAGTCGCTGAAGACCACGTCCACAGGCACGTTCTTCCGCCAGATCGCCCGGTAGTGCTGGCGCACGGTCTCGACGTACCTCTTCTCCCGGACGGGCCCCACGGCATCGTCGACCGCCCACCAGTTGTTCCAGTCGAACATCACGGCCACCCTAGCGGGCGTAGCGGCCCCGATGGTCGCATCCCCCAGGCGATCGAGCTCCGCGCCCAGCTCTGAGACCTCGCGGAACACCCTGGCATCCGTCCTGCCGTGGTGCTCCACCACAGCCCCGTGGAACTTCTCGCAACCGCCCCTGCCGCGGCGCCATTGGAAGTACATCACCGTCTCCGCCCCGTGGGCCACCGCTAGGTAGCTCCACAGCCGCAGCACACCTGGCCGCTTGAGCTGGTTGACCGGCTGCCAGTTCTGGCTGCTGGGCGTCTGCTCCATGAGGATGAAGGGCTTACCATCCTTCAGTCCCCTATTGAGGTCATGCAGGAAGGCGATGTCGCCGGGATCAGCAGTGGGCCAGGGGTAGCAGTCCCAGGAGACGACGTCCATCTCCTTGGCCCACTCGCGATAGTCCAACAGCGGGTAGGTGCCCATGAGGTTAGTGGTGATGGGCATGTCCGGAGAGTGCTCTCGGATGGCGTCGCGCTCGATCTTGAAGCACTCGAGCATAGACTCGCTCTGGAAGCGCTTGTAGTCGATTGTCAGGCCGTGGGTGAGGTTCTCGCCGTTGGCATATGGAGGAGTGATCTGCGACCAATCGGTGTAGGTGTGGCCCCAGAAGCGCGTCCACCACCTACGGTTGACCTCGCCAAGGCTGCCATAGCGCCTTCGCAGCCAGTCCCTGAAGGCCTCCGCGCACACCTCGCACATGCAGGTGCCGCCGTACTCGTTGGAGACGTGCCAGGCCAGCAGGCCGGGATGCCTGCCGTAGCGCTGCGCAAGCCGGCTCGCCACCTCGCGGATGAAACGCCGGTAATTGGGAGAGTTGGGGCAGTAGTTCACCCTACGCCCATGGTGGTTCCTCCGGCCAGTGCTGTCTGCCCTTAGCACGTCTGGGTAGCGCTGCGACATCCAGGCAGGCTGCGCGGCGGTGGGAGTGGCCAGCACGAAGTATCTGCCGGCAGAGTACAGCCTCTCCAGCACCTCGTCCAGCCATTCGAAGGTCCAAGTGTCCTCCGCGGGCTGCAGCGACACCCAGCTGAAAACCCCCACCGTGGGAACTTTGAAATGGGCCTCCTGCATGAGGCGCAGATCCTCGTCCCATACCTCGCGGGGCCACTGCTCAGGATTGTAGTCACCGCCGTGCCAGATGAAAGGTGCCTTGGGGTTGATGGGACCGTACAACTTCACCCTCCTTAAAATCTAGGCGTTAGAATATTTTACAGATGCGCTAGCGCTCCTCCTCGATGCACTGGGTCTCCTGCTTGCGTCTGAGCTCCTCTTGGATGCGTTCCACATCGGCCCTAGCACGCTCGGCCTCCTCCTCGGAGAGGGGTTGACGGCTGTAGCGGGCGCGCACGAACTCCGCGGTCAGGTCGTCCAGCGCGGGCTCGGCCTCGGGCACCTCCGGACCAAGGGCCCGCTCGAAATCGTAAGGCGTCTGTGACCGCCGCCGGGGATGCCCCGCGCCCTCGGCCACCTCTAGCATCCGCAGGTAGTAGTACCTTACCTTTCCCCTGGGATCCAACCTGTTGGGGTCTATCCTCTCGCCGCGGGCGACGCCTCCGAGGGTGCGCCCCGCGGCCCTGAGCCTCTCGGCGAGCCGTCGGGAGGCGCTGGACGCCGCGCCCGTGATCCGGGCCCACAGCGACCTCCACCAGGCGCGCAGCACTTCGAGGAGGCGTAGGCGGGCCAGCGGCGCCAATAGGTCCGGGCGCGTGCGCAGGTACGCCCGCAGCACGTAGACCAGGATCGCCGCCACTATCGCCCAAAAGATCAGGGAGTTCAGGAATCCCGGCCAGCTGAAGCCCCCATCCTGCGGCCGCCGCATGAATTCAGGTAGCTCGCGCGGAGGAGGGGGACTATCTCCTGTCCGCCCGCCGAAGAGGTGCGCTATCAGCCAAAGGAAGGGCAGTGATATCAGGAACCAGATAGCGCCTATCGTCCAGATGATGGCGCTGAGGATGAGCCCGAGCGTCTCCAGCAGCCCCATGGTATAGGTGGTCGGCAGCAGAGCCACTACCAGGAGCACCAGCACCAGGAAGAGCAGGCTGTACCGTAGCCAGCGGGAACCCAGCGCTGGCTGAACCCTAGCGCCCACCTGTTCCCAGTGGGCGCGCAGCGTGGAGTACCTGATCTGCCCCAGCATCACGAAGCCCAAGAGGAAGTACACCAGCACGTTCAGGATGACCCCACCCACTGGGGGCCTCGAGAGCTGGAAGAGGCTGCGCAACCCCAGATGGGTCATCCCAGCAAAGATGAGCAAGATAACTGCCCCAAATAGGAAGCGCGAGGCCAGCCGCTCCTCCGGAGGCACGTAAGTGGCGGACCTCTCGGGCATCTCCCCCAGCGCCTCCAGGTCCCTGGCTGTAAGCGTGCCTCCAAGCCAGCACGCCACGACCACCCCATAAGCCACCAACGCCGGGGGACTGAAGTCGGGGATGCCCGCCAAGGGGTTAGCACTACCCTCGTTGAGCCCCTCCGCCAGCTGTAGCACGAGGAAAAGTCCCACCAGCTCCATCAGGCGGTAGCGCAGGGTAGGATAGCTCCGGGGGAGCCGCTCCCGTATCAGCCGATAGGAGACTTGCGCCTCCAGCGCCGCCAGCGCCGATATCACCACCAAGTATCCCCCCCGCCACTGGGGCTGGAGCAGCTCGATGAGCTGCACTATGGACACCACTATGCAGCCGAACAGCACGGCCACAGCCAGAGGTCTGTAAACGGTCACCAGCAGCCTATCCCTCATCGTACTCGAATGTTACTCCCATCTATACCAACAGGTCAAATACCTAGCTAGGTACCACGATACATGTTGACTCAAAACTAAAGTAGATATACACTAAACTCCGCGTTACCCATATAGGATATATGCAAAGAAAGGAGTATTGAGATGCCGAAGGTCCTCACACGGCGCGACTTCCTGGCCAGGGCCGCTGCGGGCTTGGTAGGATGCGCGCTAGCGTCCATGGGTTGCGGCACCCAGACGCAGGGCAGCAACGGCACCGGTCGTACCACCCTCAACCTGTGGTATTGGAACCGCTCGATCGACGACAACATCCTCGCACAGGTGAACAAGCGCTTTCCCAAGGCCAACCTCGTGCCACAGAAGATCGGCGGCGACTACCGGTCGAAGCTGCTGATCACCTTCGCTGGCAAGTCGTACGTCCCCGACATCGCCGGCATCAACGTGGACATCGCGACCTACTTCCCGGACGCCGACCAGTTCGTGGACCTCCAGAGCGTGGGGGCCAACGAGGTGAAGTCCGAGTACCTGGAGTGGAAGTGGCTGCAGGGCATCACCCCTGAGGGCAAGATGATAGGCTTCCCGATGGACATCGGCCCCATAGCGCTCTTCTACCGCGAGGACATCCTGCGGAAGGCCGGCGTACCCACCGATCCTGACCAGCTCTACGAGAGGATCAAGACCTGGGAGGAGTACTTCGAGCTGGGCGAGTTCCTCAAGTCCAAGCTGCCCCAGAGGGTGTCACTGGCCGACGAGATCACGCAGATCTTCCAGCACGTGATGGCTCAGGGTGCCGACTGGTACCAAGACAAGAGCGGACACTTCATCGGCGACCAGGCCCACGTCAAGCGCGCCTGGGACCTGGCAGTGACCGCCCACAGGAAGGGCCTGCTAGCCAACTCAGCCCGCTACTCCACCGACTGGAACGCCTCCGCCGATACCGGCAGGTTCATCACCTTCCACGGCGCGGTGTGGATGAAGCTCATCCTCAAGGACGCCGCTCCAGACACCACCGGTCTGTGGCGGGTGTGCCCCGCGCCGGGCGGGGCGGGCAACAGCGGAGGATCCTTCCTGTCGATCACTCGCTACTGCAAAGATCCGCAGCTGGCGTTCGACATCATTAGTTGGGTGCAGAACCCCGAGAACCAGCTCAAGGCGTACGTGGAGATAGACCTCTACCCCTCCACGCCCAGCATCTACAACCGTCCCGAGATGAACCACCCGGAGGAGTTCTTCGGTGGGCAGAACACCAACCCTATCTTCAGCGAGTCCGCCCGCCAGGTGAAGCCCTTCTACCTGGGCACGGAGTACAACATCATCAACCCCATCTACGCCAAGGAGCTCACCAACGTAGCCACCCAGGGGAAGGACCCCGAGAGGGCTTGGGAGGACGCCCTCCACGAGATCCAAAAGAGACTACAGCTGAGAGGTGTATGGAAATGAGCACGGTAGGAGTAGCCACCAAGGAGAAGGAGGCGGGCAGGAAGTCGTGGCGGACGTGGAGCACATACGTCCCGATGTACATCTCCATCGCCCCTTTCTACATCCTGTTCGCCGTATTTGGGCTGTTCCCGATATTCTTCTCCCTCTATCTATCCTTCCACAGCTGGGACGGCATAGGGGCAATGCGCTTCGTGGGACTGGAGAACTTCCGCTATCTCGTGACCGATCCCAACTTCTGGCAGTCGATAGTCAACACCTTTATCATCTGGATCATCTCGACGATCCCGATGCTCGTGCTCGCCCTGATCCTGGCGTTCCTGCTCAACTGGCCGATCAGGGGCAAGGGCTTCTATCGAGCGGCCTACTTTATTCCGAACGTGACCTCGATCGTCGCGATCGCGATCATCTTCGGCTCGATCTTCGGCAACAACGCTGGGCTTCTCAACGCCGCGCTGCAGGCGGTGGGGCTGCCCACCGTGCAGTGGCTGAATAATGCCTGGGGCATCAAGATCGCGATCGCCTCCATGGTGATCTGGAGGTGGACCGGCTACAACGCGATCATCTACCTAGCAGGGCTGCAGGCCATCCCCTCAGCGCTGTACGAGGCCGCCAGGGTCGACGGCGCCACCGGCCCGCAGATCTTCTACCACATCACGCTGCCGATGCTCCGGCCAGTGATCCTCTTCACGGTGATCACCTCCACCATCGGTGGCATGCAGCTCTTCACGGAGCCTCAGGTGCTGGTGGGCAACGGCGGCGGCCCTGGCCAGTCGGGCCTGACGATGGTACTCTACCTCTACCAGCAGGCGTTCACCCAGAACATGTTCGGTTACGGCGCAGCGATCGGCTGGGGACTGTTCGTCATCATAGTGCTCTTCTCGGCCTTCAACTGGCGAGTGGTCCAGAGGGCCGGCACTGTAGGTCCGAGATAGGAGGCATCCATGGCAAAGCGGTACTTCACGAGCTCGATCATCCATATCCTCCTCATCCTGGGGGTGTTGATATCTATCTTCCCGTTCTACTGGTTAGTGGTCATGTCGACCAACACCACCGGTGACATCTTCCGATACCCCCCGAAGCTCACCTTCGGCAACCAGCTGCTGACCAATATCCAGCACGTGTTCCAGAGCATCAACTTCCTGGACTCCTTCATTAATACTCTCATCGTGTCGGTGGTGACAACCATCCTGCTGTTGGTGTTCGACTCGCTGGCGGGCTTCACCTTCGCCAAGTTCGACTTCCCGGGCAAGAACATCCTGTTCCTGATCCTGCTGGCGACATTCATGGTGCCCGGCCAGCTCTCCACGGTGCCTATGTTCGCGATCATGGCGACGCTGGGCTGGGTGGGCTCTCTCAAGGCACTGATCATCCCCGGGGCGGCCAACGCCTTCGGCATCTTCTGGATCAGGCAGTATGCGCAGGAGGCCGTGCACGACGAGCTGCTGGAGGCCGGCAGGCTGGACGGCTGCGGACACTTCCGGCTGTGGTGGCACGTGGGCCTGCCAGCGCTGCGTCCGGCGCTGGCGTTCCTGGGGATCTTCAGCTTCATCTACACCTGGAACGACTACTTCTGGCCCCTGGTGGTGCTGATCAACCCCGAGCACCTCACCCTGCAGGTGGCGCTCTCGCAGCTCAACGGCATCTACAACACCGACTACAGCATGGTGATGGCGGGCACGCTACTTGCTACCCTACCACTGATAGTGATATTCCTGCTGGGCAGCCAGCAGTTCATATCCGACCTGACGGCAGGTGCCGTCAGGGAATAGAGACCAACAACCGTGGGCACCGAGCCCGCATGGCTACTACCTCCCCGCTCAAGGGCCTCCCACAAGGGGGCCCTTCTTCGTGCCTACGGCGTTGGCCCGACTTCTGCTAATGGCGAGTCAGAACCTTCCGGAGGATAAGAGGATGTCAGAGGACGAGGCTGTCAGGGTTAGAATACCCGTGCGGGTGGACTTCGCGGGAGGGTGGACAGACGTGCACTACTTCTCGAGCCAAGAAGGGGGCGAGGTGCTCAACGCAGCTATCCTGCCCTGCGTAGAGGGCGAAGCCGACTGGCGGGGCACCCAGCTGGACTTGCGGTACAGCCTGGATCTGCCCCCAGGTACAGGGCTGGGCACGTCGGCATCGGTGGACGTGGCCTGGCTGGCGATGACCTACAGGCTGATGGGGCGCGAGTTCACCGCCGCGGAGCTGGCAGAGGATGCCTACCGGCTCGAGAAGCTGCTCGGCGTGGAGGGCGGCAAGCAGGACCAGTACGCGGCGGCACTGGGAGGCTTCAACTACCTACGCTTTGGAGCGGAGGATGAGCCTGCGGATGTCGAACAGCTGGACATCCCGCTGGGGGTCAGAGCTGAGCTCGAGGGCAGACTCCTGCTGGCCTATACCGGGCAGGCTCACGCCTCGGGCGACCTACATGAGCGCGTGTGGGATGCCTACCGCAGCGGCGACCGTGAGAAGCACGAGGTGCTCTGCCGCATGCGTGAGCTGGTGCCCTTTGCCCGCCGGGCGCTGCTGGATGCCCAGTTCGAGGAGCTGGCGCGCATCATGATCGAGACCTACGAGCTCTCACTTCGCCTCGAGAGGGAGCTCGTGACACCAGAGATGGACGCACTGGCGGAGGCCGCCCACCATGCCGGCGCCATAGGCTGGAAGGCGTGCGGCGCCGGAGGTGGTGGCTGCATGCTATTCCTCTGCCAGGAGGGTGCTCTCCCCAGGCTCGTGGAGCGCTTCGAGAAGATGGGCGTGCAGGTGATTCCCGTGCGCTTCCAGCCCGGCTCAGAGCGGTGAGCCCTCTGGTGCACAAAGATAACAGAAAGGGCTAGGCCCGCAGCAAGATGTGGTATATTGTTTACCACAATCTACATGCTATGCTGTGCAGCATGGGAGCATTTTGTTATGTCAAATCCATCCTATCCTGTCGGTACTATAGTACGCGCGCGTGACCGGGACTGGATCGTCCTGCCCAGCGACCAAGAGAATCTCCTGATGCTCAAGCCGCTGGTGGGCAGCGAGGAAGAGTCCATCGGGGTGTTCCTCCCACTGGAGGGTGGAGGGATCAGGCATTCCAGCTTCCCAGCCCCCAGCCCTGAGAGCCCAGGCAATATCTTCGCGGCGTTGACGATCGCCGATGCCGCACAGCTGATTATCCGTTCGGGCGCCGTGCCTTTCAGATCGCTGGGGCGGTTGTCGTTCGTTCCCCGGCCCTATCAGTTTGTACCGCTGGTGATGGCCCTGCGCCAGCACCCGGTCCGCCTCTTGATAGCCGACGACGTGGGTGTGGGTAAGACGATCGAGGCCGCGCTGATCGCGCGCGAGTTGCTCGACAGAGGCATCGTGCGCCGCCTAGCAGTGATCTGCCCCGCGCACCTCTGCAGCCAGTGGCAGGCCGAGTTGGCCGAGAAGTTCTCCATCCATGCCGAGACGGTCCAGCCCTCCACCATAGGCAGGCTCGAGCGCAACCTGCCGCGCACGGATGTGTCCATCTTCAGGCACTACCCCTACCTCGTGGCCAGCATAGACTTCCTCAAGAGCGACCGGTACAGGGAGACCTTCCTGCGCGATGCCCCCGAGCTGATCATCGTTGATGAGGCACACATCGCAGCCCGACCTGGGCCAAGGGGCTCTTCCCAGCAACAGCAGCGCTATCGTCTGCTCTCGGAGCTAGCCCAGAGTCGGGACCGCCACCTGGTGCTTGTGACCGCCACCCCGCACAGCGGCATAGAGGATAGCTTCAGGTCCTTGCTGGGCATGCTCGACCCTCGATTCGACACCGATCCCGAACAGCCCTTGCCACAGGCAGATCTCCGGCGCCACTTCATCCAGCGCCGCCGGAACGACCTCAGCCAGTGGCTGGGGACGACCCGCTTCCCCCAGCGGCAGAGCATTGAGAAAACCTACCTGCTCACGGAGCAGTATCTGGAATTCTTCAACAAAGTGTGGGACTACTGCCGGGAGCTGCTCTCCGAGCAGCCGGTCCTGGGCAGATATCAGGAGAGGATACGCTACTGGGGCGCGCTCTCGCTGCTGCGCTGTATCCTCTCCAGTCCCAGAGCCGCCGTCGCCGCACTGGAGGCACACATAGAGAACAGACTAGAGCAGCTGACCGGCCAGCCCGACTTCGGTGAGGATCAGCTGGTGGAGGCGGTGGACCAGTCGTACAGGCCCGCCGTGTTCGAGAGCCTGGAGCAGGAGGAAGCCAGCGACTATCTCACGGTCGCAGGCGACATGGGCACCTCGAGCAATAAAGCCCTCAGATCCAGAATCAAGAACTTCATCACCATGGCCCGTAAGCTCGAAGGTCCCGGCACAGACAGCAAGCTCGACTGCCTTGCCGACTCTCTGCGCGATCTCCTGCGAGACGGTTTCCAGCCCATCGTGTTCTGCTACTTCATCCACACCGCCAATTACCTCCAGGAACAGCTGGAGAGTATCCTGGGCGGGGAGTTTGAGGACCTGCAGATAGAGGCCGTCACTGGCGAGCTCAGCGAGGACCAGCGCAAGGAGAAGATCGCCCAGCTCGCGCAGGCCCCTCGCAGGATACTGGTCGCCACAGACTGCCTTAGCGAAGGCATCAACCTGCAGGACCACTTTGACGCCATTGTACATTATGACCTGCCTTGGAACCCCAATCGCCTCGAGCAACGGGAGGGCAGGGTCGACCGCTTCGGCCAGCAGCGTGATGAGGTGCGCGCGGTGACGATCAGCGGCGAGAACAACCCCGTCGACCTCACCGTTATGAGAGTGCTAGTACGCAAGGCACGGACCATCCGGCAGCAGCTGGGCATCTCGGTGCCCGCCCCAGCCTACTCCGAACACCTGCTGGAATCGCTCATCAAGCAGCTCATGCTCACCAGGCTCAACAGGCAGGCTCCAGGGCAGCTGCCGCTCGCCCTGGAGTCGGACGAGGTCCAGAGATTCCACCGGGAGTGGGACCGCTCCGCCGAGAGCCAGAGACCAATCTTCAGCCAGGAGACGATCCGGCCCGAGGAGATCCGCCAACAGATCGAGACCGTGGACTCCGTCCTAGGCACTCCCGAGACGCTCGAGCGGTTTCTCCGGACGGTGACTCAACGCTTACAGGGCTTCCTCCAGACCAGGGGCAGGTCCGGTGCCTTCGAGCTCGATCCGGGAGAGCTGCGCGACAGACTAGCTCCCCTTGGGTACAGCAGGTGGCCGTTGCGGGTGGTCTTCGACCGCCAGCAGGACAGCAACGCCGAGTACTTAGGCCGCAACCACCCCATCGTCGAGACCTTCTGCCGCGAGGTGCTCGGCCGCGCCATGCGGGACGATCCCAAGTTCACACGCACGGGCGCGGCCTACACCCGCCTGGTGGACCGACGCACTTTTCTGGTCATCTTGCGCATCCGCTACCTGATGCGGGAAGCGGTCGAGCAATATGCCGAGGAGGTGGTGTCGCTGGCAATCCGCCTGCAGGGAGGCAGGCCAGTCCCGATGAAGCCCTACATACAGGAGGGCAGGCGCCTGCTGGAGGCGTTCGGTAATCCCGATAATTTCATCCGCAGGGAGATGCCCCTTGCCGAGCGCCGGGACCACATCGCCGAGCTGCTCAGGGCCTTGGATGCCCATCAGGAATGGTACAGCGAGGTGCTAGACGACAGGCGGGAGGATCTCATGCGGTCGAACCAGCAGATCGGCAGCATGGTCGGCAGCCGCAATAACCTCCAGATAGAGCCACAGAAACCGCCCGACATTCTTGCTATCTACGCACTATCGCCGGGAGGTGGTGTCTGATGCCCTACACGACGATCACGATCGAAGGGGGTCTCTTCCCCTCAGACCTGCTGGACAGGCTAGTGCCCCAGGCAGGTACGACGATGGAGGGTCAGGGGCCGAAAGACTTCGGCTTCGACGACGACTTACCGGCGCTGCTGGCCAACATGCAGGCAGCGTTCAACGATATGCGCACCTACTGGGAGTCCTTCCAGCGCAGGCTCCAGCACGCTTCCAGCACAAGCCGCACCACAGTAACCCGCGAGAGCTGGATGCTGCCCGTCCTGGAGCTGCTGGGGTTTACTAACGTAAGGTACGTGCCGGCTGCCACGGAGGTCGGCCAAGAGAGATATAACATCTCCCACTTCTACGGCGACGTGCCCATCCACATAGTGAGCTGCGACCAGCAGCTGGACCAGCGCGTCGGCAGAGAGCGGCGGAGCCCCCACTCCACCGTGCAGGAGTACCTCAACCGCTCAGATGCCCTCTGGGGCATGGTCACCAACGGCCTCAGGCTGCGCCTGCTGCGCAATTCCGCCCTCGTGTCCCATCCCGTGTACCTGGAGTTCGACCTGGAGGCGATGGTCCGTGGCGAGCTGTACAGCGAGTTTGTGGTGTTGTACCGGCTGCTCCACTGCACGCGCTTCCCGCAGCTGGGCAAGCCCCCAGACAAATGCCTGCTCGAGCGCTACTACCAGCAGGGCATAGACGAAGGCGGCCGGGTCCGCGAGCGCCTACGAGACGGTGTGGAGTGTGCGCTGCGGATCCTGGGGCGGGCGCTGCTGGACCATCCCGAGAGCGGGCAGCTGCGGGAAGCACTGGCCACGGGAGAGCTCTCTCCCCAGGGCTACTACCGAGAGCTGCTGCGGTTGATCTACCGGCTGCTCTTCCTCTTCGTCGTGGAGGAGAGAAAGCTCCTGCTGCCCCCCGCCGACGATGAGCACGTCCGACGCCTTCACGAGGTGTATCTCCAACACTACAGCGCCACCCACCTGCGCGAACGTTGCGAGAGGCACCACGTTGGGGACACTTACTGTGACCTATGGCACGGCCTCATGCGGACCTTCGAGCTCCTGCGCGACGACGAGCTGGCGCGCAAGCTGGGCATGTTCCCCCTCAACGGCGAACTGTTCGGCCCCCACGCCTGCACCCACATCGAGCGAGCCTTCTGCACCAACCAGGACCTGCTGGATGCCGTCGCCAGCCTTACCCTCTTCAAGGACGAGAACACCTCCCGCAGGGTCAACTTCGCCTGGCTCGACGTCGAGGAGCTGGGCTCCGTCTATGAGAGCCTGCTGGACTACCACCCCAGAGTAGAGATCACGCCCGCTGGCACAGGCGTCAGCTGTAGCTTCGAGCTGGTGATGGGCTCCGAGCGCAAACAGACCGGCTCTTACTACACACCGCCCTCTCTCGTGCGCCAGCTCATCAGGACAGCCCTCGAGCCGGTCATCGAGCAGCGGCTGAGGGAAGCCGGTGCCGACAGGCAGAAGCAGGAGGAGGCTCTGCTCAACTTACGCGTGTGCGACCCCGCCTCGGGCTCGGGACACTTCCTGCTGGCGGCCGCCAGGCGCATCGCTCGAGAGCTCGCGCGCGTCCGCACCGGCGAGGAAGAGCCCCCGCCACAGGCCTACCGCGAGGCGCTGCGGGACGTCATCCGCGAGTGCATCTACGGCGTCGACAAGAACCCCCTAGCGGTGGACCTCTGCAAGGTCGCGCTGTGGATCGAGGGCTACAACACCGGCATGCCCCTCAACTTCCTGGACAACCACATCAAGTGCGGCGACTCCCTCGTGGGCGTCTTCAACATTCAGTCGCTGGTCGAGGGCGTGCCCAATGGGGCCTACGATGCCGTGGAGGGCGACAGCAAGGCCATCGCCTCCGCCATCAGGAAGCGCAACAGGGAGGAGAGAGAGGGCAAGCAGCTAACTTTTTGGGGAGGAGTCGACATCCCTAACATCTCCACGATCGCCAGGGAATTTGCTCAGCTATCGACCTTTGCCGAGCGCACCCCAGAGGAAGTGCGTCGCAAGGAGCAGCGCTACGGCGACCTCCGCAGACCCGGCACCAGGTGGTGGGACTACAAAGTGGCGTGCGACCTGTGGACCTACGCGTTCTTTGCGCCCCTGCGCAGCGGCGAGCCCGTACCTACCACCCGCAGCGTGTGGGACGCCCTCTCGCATCCCGCGCAAGACGCACACCTTGATGGGAAGGCTATAGGCTACTCGCAGGAACACCCTTTCTTCCACTGGCCACTCGAGTTCCCGGAGGTGTTCGACCGCGGCGGCTTCGACGTCGTCCTCGGCAACCCCCCATGGGAGCGCATCAAGCTGCAACAGCAGGAATTCTTCGCCTCCCGCGACCCTCAAATAGCCAAGGCGCGCAACAAGGCCGAGCGCGAGCGGCTCATCAAGCAGCTGCCCCAGACCAATCCAGATCTGGCGAGGGAGTACGAACTTGCTCTGCATAACTCGGAGGCGCAGAGCAAGTTCGTGCGCCGAAGCGGGCGCTTCCCCCTCTGCGGGCGCGGCGACGTCAACACCTACAGCGTCTTCGCGGAGAACTTCCTACAACTACTGTCGCCAAAGGGTAGAGCCGGACTGATCGTGCCCACGGGCATCGCCACCGACGACACCAACAAGCATTTCTTCGCTGAGGTCGTGCGCACCGGCCGCCTCGTCAGCCTGTACGACTTCGAGAACAAGGGCATATTCCCTAGCGTACATGACAGCTACAAGTTCTGCCTGCTCACGCTCGCCGGCGACGAGCAGCGATCGCGCGCCGCGGAGTTCGCCTTCTTCCTGCACAGCGTCGAGGAGCTGGATGATTCTACAAGGCGCTTCACCCTCACGCCCGAGGACTTCGCGCTGCTCAACCCCAACACCCGCACGTGCCCGATCTTCCGCTCCCGCCGCGACGCCGAGATCATCCGCGATATATACCGTCGCGTGCCGGTCCTCGTCAACGAGGCGACAGACAAGAACCCCTGGGGAGTTACGCTGACAACGATGTTTCATATGGCCAATGACTCCCACCTATTTCGCACGCGGGAGGCGCTGGAGGCTAAGGGTTACACGCTCGTGGGCAACGTGTTCGTGCAGGAGGACGACCTGCGGGCGTTAGGGAAGATGACGGAGATCCCACCCCACCAGCTCCTGGAATGGCTGCGATCCAGGGAGGACGTCTACCTGCCGCTCTACGAGGCCAAGATGTTCCACCAGTTCAACCACCGTTGGGCCACCTACGAGCCCAAACACACATCGTCCCGTGACACTGCCCCCTACGGGACTGATGCTCCCAAGACCCGCTACACCGATCCCTACGAGCTATCTGACCCCAACTTCGTCGTCATGCCCCGCTACTGGGTCGCAGCCTCCGAGGTGGAGAAGAAGCTTTCAGGCCGCTGGCAACACCCTTGGCTGCTCGGCTGGCGTGATATCACAAACTCTACAAACGAACGCACCACCATCTCAAGCATATTGCCGCTTGCAGCGTGCGGAAACAAAGTGCCACTCATGTTGCCGGATGTCGAGCAGAAGTGCTTGATACCGTTGTTGGTTTCCTGCTTAGATAGCTTCGTCCAGGATTTCGCTGCCAGGCAAAAGGTAGGTGGCACTAGTCTGACATTCCATATCTTCAAGCAGCTCCCAGTGCTGCCGCCCGAGACCTACGATAGGCCCACGCCTTGGGCCGTGGAGGTCTCGCTGGCGGGATGGATCACGCCCAGGGTAATGGAGCTGGTATACACGGCGTGGGAGCTGCGGCCGTTTGCCCAGGACATGGGGTACAACTGCCCGCCCTTCCGGTGGGATGAGGAGCGGCGCTTCCTCCTGCGGTGCGAGCTGGATGCCGCCTACTTTCACCTCTACGGCATCCGGCGCGAGGACGTCGAGTACATCATGGATACCTTCCAGATCATCAAGCGCAAGGATCTGGGGAACCATGGTGAGTACCGCACGCAGCGGGTGATCCTGGAGATCTACGACGAGATGGAGCGCTGCATGCAGACGGGCACATCCTACGCCACCCGGCTCCAACCACCGCCTGCCGATCCATCCCTCACGCACTCCTAGGATCGGCTTGAGGGGAGGCGCTTGAGAAAGGTGCTCGAGGTGTGTTAGTCTCGCAGGGGGGAGGTCACCTTCACGCCCAGTCCCGAAAAATAATCCCCTGAAAGGTGGCCTCCCCCAGATTTTAGGCAACAGAGAGCCCGGCGTTTGGGATGTTTGAGCTCTGTTGCGGGGAGGATAGACGCCGGGCTCTACGTTAGGTGCGGGGATGCCTCCCTCCACAGCGTTAACTACGTCCCCTCCAGGAAGGTTACGAGCGCAACTTAGAGGTTGGTGCCCCTTTCCCTCAACACGACTTATATTAACACAACGTTGCAGTATATGGCATCAGAAATAATGTGCAATTAGCAGATGAGTATCGACTTGGGTCCAACGCTTGGGGGAGTCCTCGAGCACCGGACCCACAGCTACGGCAGGAAAGGCTCGACGCATACCGCCTGCGAGAAGTTATTGCCGGTGGATGTCTTGCTGTCTCAATTGTCGTTGGTGCTATCATCGCCCCCTGTCCCACTGTTTCCCAGGGCAGAGCCCCCCACAACCGCTACGCATAGCAACGCCAGGAACGTAGACAGAGCCGAAAAGATCTTACGCATGACGGTCCTCCTTACAAATACACGGTTTGTCCCCATGGAGTGGATCCTTGGAGGCTCGAGGGCTGGGTCAGGGCCCGCGGCGGCTCCGACGGCGAGCGCCGGGACACGACCGCGGACCCTTTCGCCCAGTCCCAAAACCAATATAGGAAGTGGTGTTGTCAGCTAGTGTGTCATAACATGTCAAAATTCAAGGGAAAACTTCTCAGCTAGTTGTTGGTGTGGGACCGCAGCAGCTCCAGGAAGACCTCCAGCGCTCGGGCACGGTACTTTGTTTCGTGTAAAACTAGGCAAAACCTGCGCTTGAATAGCCT
Source organism: Thermobaculum sp. T2p (assembly GCF_059335935.1). Classification (NCBI taxonomy): domain Bacteria; kingdom Bacillati; phylum Chloroflexota; class Chloroflexia; order Thermobaculales (SeqCode); family Thermobaculaceae (SeqCode); genus Thermobaculum (SeqCode); species Thermobaculum sp. T2p. The sequence goes on along the minus strand of NZ_JANZYQ010000007.1, from coordinate 55,435 downwards.
AATTCCCCACCCGTAGTCCGCTGTGGCGATGGCCAACCAGCAAGTTGATCCACGGGTAGCCGACACCACTACACATACCAAAGGGCACCCTTGCTCGATCCTCTTACCGGAGATCTCTTTACCTCCTCCAGACCTACATCCTCACGAGTACCTCAGCGGATCTCTGAATAAATTGTCAGGAAAGTTATTACGAAATGACATATTAGCTGTCATAAAGGTCAACTTATTATGGTAGATAGAGGTTCCGACTGCCTATAGAAGCAAAACGTGAGGATAGGTATTCGTATGCTTTATAAATCGTGCTACAATCCAGTTCGACAGCCACGAGGTGCAGCAATGGGAATCGCAGCCGGTAGGCGGAAAGCCGGTCGTAGTGAAACCGTTGTCACAGATGTTGATCCCAGCTCCTGGCAGATCTTGGAGAGCGACGGCTGTGTGCACATGCCAGCATGGGCGCTGTTCTTCCTGGAGCTGGGGCAAGAGATCGCTTGCTACGAAGTCGGGGACTGCGTGCCGGTAGTCGCGGTCTCTTTGCCTACCAGAAGCTACGCGGCGCTGTTTGCAGCCGTAGGTGTGGTACGATCGCGCGCCAAGATCAACACCATAGCGGATAGCGAAGAGTACTTCGAGCAGCTATGGAATATGGCCGGCGGCCGTGACCGGATACCTGTGGAGTACAGGGAGGACATGAAGCGCATCCAGGGCTACCTGACAGGATGTAGCCAGGATGGAGAAGTGCGGCGGGTGCACCTCGACCTTGGAAAGGAAGGCGTGCGCAAGATCACCCCCCAGATCGCCCACAAGATATTTCTCAAGGAGAAGATAGGCAAGCAGGGGAGGGGCAAATCTAACCGCAACCCGGCACTGAGCGCAGTGCTTGCCCTATCAGACCTCGCCGACTTCCTCGGGCGCACTCGCTTGGACTGCGTCATCGTTGCCCAGAAGAACGAGATCAAGCAGGAGGCCCAACTCTGCATACGTCCTGGCCAATCTGCAGACATAAAGAAGGTAGAAATCAACAATGTCCTGAGGGTGCATGAATGGATCGCAGAGGGAAACACGTACCATACATGCATCATCTCCGACAGGCTGATGGAAGACGGCAAAGTGCCACAGAAGCACCTACGATACTCTCCAGTCGCGATCTTTGACGGCGCTAAGGGGTTCATCAAGCGGAGAGAAGAATTCTTTGGGCTGCCTTGGCTGATCCTTCTAGATCGTACGGAACAAGATTATAGAGATGCCGTCCAAGTGGTAGATGACCTAGACAGCACCCGCGTGGGCAACGCGGAGAAGCTAAGGATACCACACATACCTCAGGGAGTGGAGCTGGTCGCCTTCGAGGTGCGAAGATGATAGCACGGATAGCAGATATAGACCTGTTGTACGAGCTGGCGGGACAAGCTGAGATACATCGCCACAGGATATCCTACCAACCACTGCGAGACTACGCGCGCAGTGTAAGACAGCTAACGCGCGCGGTAGGTGGCCAGCAGGAAGGTTCGGCTTGGAGCGACTTCGTTCGTCGGGCAAGAAGCTACTACTACAAGTGCATCAGCACCCCACTGCCGTTTCATCACGAAGCCCTTGGAGGTGAGAGGACGCTCGCAGCTTTGAGGGAGATATTCAAAGAATCTCCCGAGATCAGATACTCGGAGCATGACCACAGGGCCTCGGAGGTGATACAGCGCCTAGAAGACCTTGTGACCCGTAGAGATAACCCTCTGCTGGAGAAGATCCTCGAGATAGCTGAATCTGAGCGAGGGAAAATGGCTCTGGTCACGAGAGAGGCTAATAAGATGCAAGAGCCCATCATCAAGGAACTGAACAATTATTCAGGAACACGCCAGATGAGGGTTGTATCCCCGGAACGGCTTCGAGATCTCATAGCCTTCGACGTCCTGTACGTGCTGGGCGCGGCATCCTGGTACGAGCTGTACAAGCAAGAATACATATTCACGGCTCCGAGAGCCAGGGAGATCCATCTCCTGCGCTATAGCTTCCAAAGAGACAGCTGGGAAGAAAAACAGTCGTTTGCTCGGCTCAGCAGGGACAGCAAGAAGAAGCTCAAACTGCTGTCGGACGAACCTGAGGAAGAGTACGTGGAGCTCGAGCCCGAGATACCCAGCACCAGCATAGCGGAGATAGCGCGAAGGTCCGCTGCCAGGGATAGCTTCGACGAAGACGTGCAAGCATTCGCGGTCTTCCTCGAGGGCAACAGGGCCACCCTGCTTGAGCGCGACGAGGATTCCGAGGTGTTCATCATCGACCCCAAGGAGGAAGGGGACGAGCGCGTCCGGAGGGTTTCATCCAGCAGCGTGGAGCCAGGAATTTTCCTCCTGCTGCGCATAGACTCGAAGGAGAAGGACTACATAGTGCCGGTAGCTGATTCCATACTTGGACCGGAAGCCGAGGAGCTCCGAAAGGCGCAGCGTATGTGGAAGGAGAAGCTACGCGAGCGGATCAAAGTGTACGGACACGCTTGGGTCGCTGAAAGAATAAAGGAGTTGGGATGTGAGATATCCAACCCCACGAACGTGCGCAACTGGGCTTCCGAGAGGTTCATCCGTCATAACAGCGAGCAGCACTTTGCAATCGTCATGCGATACTTGGGTTTCGGTCGCAAGACCGAGGAGCTGTGGGAGATGATGAGCCGGATCAGGCAAGCCCACCAGCATGCTGGGCACAAGCTGCGCAAGATGCTACTTCGGGATGTAGCGTCGATGGATCTGTCCGTCCTGCTGGACAAGGGTTACATGGAGTTTAAGCTGCCGGAGTACCAGGACTTCCGGATGGGGGCCTTCAGAGTGATAGAAGTGGACAGGAAACTCGAGGAGGTACCCGAGTCACAGATCGGCAGGCTGATAGATCTCGAGTAAACTAGCGGGAGGGAGTAATGGAAACATATCAACTGTGTGATCGCACATCCAAACAGCAGATGACCGGCAGGGAAGCTAGAGACCAGGTGTACGAGTTCCTTCGCAGGGAGCTGATGGGACCAGCTCCTTATGGGGATCCCCTGGACATTAACCAGCCGATCTCCTTTCAGTCTTGGGATGAAGCTGCCGGCCCTTGGCTACAGCAGGACACCGGCGAGGAGATCCTGTGGCGTGACCCACCGCTGGTACGCTACAGCGTAGGGGTGCTGTTCCCAAAGGGCATGCTCCGGGACGAGGTAGAGCAGCAGCTGGAAGAGACCGTAGAAGAGGCTATAGAAGAGCTCACTACACCGGAAGAATCCTTCGCGCAGCAAAATGGCAAATCGCAAAATGGTAAATCGAAGGAAGATGTCGATAAAGATGTCTATCAAGTGGCACATGATCCGTTAGAGGAGGAAGAGGGAGGCGAGATATCCCCCTCGAGGGGAAGACACCCCTCGAGCATGGGCATCAGCTTCCTGGCGAGACTCCGCCATGGCTCCCACTTAGTAGTCACTGTTACCGGGGCGCAGTACTCCTTCAAGGAAGTTCAAGTGAACGGCGAACAACGTCCCATGTACCTCAGGCGACCAGTCAAGCTGGTGGCCGAGGCGGGACATGAGGACGTAGCTCAAAGAGGTATCCACAAATTACGACCGACCACAAACGAGACCCATGGACTCAAGCTCGAGACGTTCGTTACCTCACGCCCTATGGGAGACAACCAGTACCTACTGACCGTATCATTAGTCAATAACACCCCCTACAAAAGCTCCTCCAAGGACGAAGATGGGCGCTTCAAGTCCGAGAGGTGTCTCTTCCAGTCACGTTTAGAGGTCGAGGTACAGGGGGATGGTGACTCAGGCATATTGCCCTACCCTTCCAAAAAACTGCAATCGATGGTCGATGATGAAGAGGAGTCCATTAGGCTGCTGTACCGCAAGCATCAGGTCTTCGGCGTGGGGCACGGCTGCGCTGCCGACTGGGAGATAGAAAGCTCAGGTGAGCGAGCGCGCAAGGTCATAGCCGAGTGCATGCCCAAGGTGGAGGTGCCGAGCGTCACTCCCGACATCCGGCTGGCAGATGGTTCGCTGCTGGAGATACCCATGACTTCGCTAGCGGGATTGGTGCCAGGCGACGACGGCCTGCGCTCACTGGAGAAGATGCTCGACCTCTACGCTAGATGGATCGCAGACCGCAAGCGGGAGATCGAGACGCTGGCTGCCGAATATCAGCAGGCAGCTCGCAGGCACATGGAGGAATGTGAGCGCTGCCTGGCACGCATGCGGGAGGGTCTGCATTACCTGCGGGAGAACAGCATGGCCAGAAGAGCCTTCCAGCTTGCAAACCACGCCATACTCCTCCAGCAGATAACGTCCCGCAGGCCGACGCGCACAGCCAAGATCACCGAGGATAATCGCCTGCAGTTCGAGGGTGAGTACACCCCTCCGGATCCTGCATCGCCACCGGAGGGTATAGGAAGGTGGCGACCCTTCCAGATAGCATTCATCCTGATGACGCTGCGCTCTATCGCCGAGGGGAACCATCCTGATCGCGAGACGGTGGAGCTGATATGGTTTCCCACCGGTGGCGGCAAGACCGAGGCCTACCTTGGGCTGACGGCGTTCTCGCTCTTCCTGCGCCGGCTAAGGGACCCGGAGGACCATGGAGTCCACGTGATCATGAGGTACACCCTGAGGCTGCTCACCACCCAGCAGTTCCAGCGTGCCTCGAGCCTCATCCTCGCCATGGAGAAGATCCGCAGGGAGAACTCCGGAGAGCTGGGGCAAGCACCCTTCTCCATAGGCATCTGGCTGGGCCAGAGCACAACGCCCAACACCCGTGAGGAAGCCGTCAATAGCTTAAATAAACTGCAAGATAAAAACACCGAGAACCCCTTCCTCCTACAGAAGTGCCCCTGGTGCGGCGCACAGATGGGGCCCATAGATCAGGGCAACTCCAGCAAGAAGAGAGAGAAGAACACCAGGCGCGTACCGGGCTACGAGAGGCGGGGCAATACCGTAGCCTTCCTTTGTCCAGATAACAGATGCGAGTTCTCGAATAGACTACCCATCTACGTCATCGACGAGGACATCTACGAGTACCGCCCGTCACTGGTGATAGGCACGGTCGACAAGTTCGCTATGCTGGCTTGGCGCCCAGAAGCCAGGGCCCTATTTGGGTTGGACGAGCAAGGTCAGAGGATCCTGTCTCCACCAGGACTTATCATCCAGGACGAGCTCCACCTCATATCCGGTCCCCTTGGGTCCATGGTAGGACTCTTCGAGGCCGTAATAGAAGACCTCTGCACCGACAGGCGCGGCGCTCAGCCCATCAAGCCCAAGATCATAAGCTCCACCGCGACCATACGTCGCCACAAGGAACAGATCAAAGCGTTGTACAACCGTGATCAGGTGACCCTGTTTCCGTCACCTGGGCTGGAAGTGAACGAGTCCTTCTTCAGCAGCATCGATAGACTGGATGACGGCAGCCTTGCACCCGGCAGGATGTACGTGGGGGTGTTCTCTCCAGGTACCAGGACCTTGGTCACCACCAGCGTGCGGGCATTTGGCTCGCTGCTGCAGGCAAGTTACGAACTGCCTGAAGACAAGCGCGACCCATGGTGGACCCTGATGATCTTCTACAGCAGCTTAAGGGAGCTGGGAACCGGTCTGTCCCTGTTCGATTTCAGAATTGGAGAGTACATCAGGGCGATGAACATGCGCCGCGGCCGGAAAAAGAGCACACGGTTCATCTACCGCAATAGAGTCATCGAGCTCACCAGCCGCATCCGCAACGACCAGGTCCCTCAAGCGCTCGAGGAGCTGGCCAGAAGCTACAGTCCTGCGGACATGAAGAGCGACAGGAATCGTGCCCTGGATGTCTGCCTGGCGTCGAGCATAATCGAGGTAGGGATCGACATAGAGCGGCTGTCGCTCATGGCTGTGGTCTGCCAACCTAAGGCCACAGCCCAGTACATTCAAGTGACCGGACGTGTGGGTCGCCGCTGGCGAGACCAACCAGGACTGGTCGTGATCTTGTACAATCCGGCACGTCCCCGGGATCGCTCGCACTTCGAGCACTTCCGTTCCTACCACGAGCGCCTATACGCTCAGATAGAGCCGATGACGCTCACGCCGTTCTCCCAACCTGCGATGGAGAGGTCGCTTCACGCCGCACTCGTGGCCTATGTGCGGCAGTACAGCAGGATCGACCAACCTCCTTCGCCTTTGCCGGAGGACCTCCTCGCCAGCTTCCAGTCCTTGATGCGAGAGAGGGTCAAGGCTGTAGACCCAGATGAGTTGCCAGCCATGGAGAAGATCCTGGAGAGGTGCCGCACGCAGTGGAGGGTCTGGGAGCCCGAGCGCTGGGAAGTAAAGCAGGGCGATCAGGGACTCATGTATCGTGCTGGAGAGTACATCGATCCCGAGATAAAAAGCATCTCCTGGGAGGTACAGCAGTCTATGCGCAGCGTCGATGCTGAATGTCAACTGAAGATCACGTATGCCTACATGAAGGACCACGAGTCCGAACTGCAGAACGTTTCGGAGGACAGCTAGTGAACCAAATACCTATACGACGATCCCAACTCATCAAGACTTCCGGCGTGGGCAGCATGGTCACGGGCACGGACGGCACATCCCTGCTGGTTGCCGGCCTGGACCACTGGTACGAAAGTCAATACGGTCAGCCCAACCCACAGGAATTCGAAGTCAGGGAATGGAGGCTGGAACGCATGCTAGGGGTCAGCCACTTCCGCCTGCCTCCAGACTTTCGAGAGAGCGGAGATAACAATCGCTACATCAGCATACCGGCGCTGCGCTTCCCAAGGTGGCATAGATGCCTCTTATGCAACAAGCTGGTCAAGCGCAAACTAACCGACTCTTCACAGGGCAAAAGCCTCAAATGCCCGAAGAACAGTGGCCGCCCATGCCGGCTTTACCAGGTGCCAATGGTCGCTGTGTGCTCCAATGGGCACCTGGAGGACTTCCCTTTCATGGAGTGGGTGCACAGAGACATGCACCCCAAATGCCCTGAAGATCTGGAGATGTGCGCTACGGGCAAGGGGTTCTCTCTAAGCTCTATAGAGATCAAATGCAAGAAGTGTGGCAAGGAACGTACCCTATATGGCTTGGTGGAATCGGACATCTACCATGCTATAAAGATCTCGGACGATGAATACTACGTGTGTCAGGGGCACAAGCCGTGGCTGGGGGATGAAGCCCCTACCAGCAAGTGTGAGAACCCCATGTTTCTATCCATGCGCACCGCCACCAACGTCTACTTTCCTAACACCATCGCCTCACTCTTCATCCCCGAGGACCTCAACACGGACTATCTCCGACATATACTTGAGTCTACTCAATACTTAAAAATTATAGAGACCCTGCTACGTACCGGGGTAAAGCCTACTGCGCAGGTGCTAAGAGATAACCAGCAAACCGATCCCCTCAAACCATACACGGACGAAGAGATAGACACAGCCCTGCAACAGGTCATTGAAGATATACTCTCAAAACCATCAATGGAAAAACCCAAGCTCGAAGGAGAGCAACTTCTGCTGGATGCAGAGTACAGTGTTCTCAGCGAAGCCAAGAGCAGAAAAACCTCCTCAAAGAGCCAGGATCTGATCACCGAAAGGATGGATCTAGACACCTACGACGCTAAGGTCGCGGAGTACCTCGAAAGCGTGGTATTGGTCAAGAAGCTACGTGTCACCAGAGTGTTCATAGGCTTCAGCCGTTATCAGTACTCGGAGGCCCCACTCGACCCAACCATGCTCTGGCGCAACCCTCCCGATCGGGAGAATATGTGGCTGCCAGCCGACGTCACGTACGGCGAGGGCATATTCCTTGCGCTCAACAGCGACAAGCTGCAACAGTGGGAGTCGATAGAGGCTATCAAGCAGAGGGTAAAACTGATCAAGAGTAACATCCCCGAAAGCTCAAACATATACCATCTCAGACGACTTGCCTATCCTAGGCACGTGCTCCTGCACACCTTGGCCCATCTGCTCATGCGCCGCCTGGCATTCGAATCTGGCTACAGCCTCGCATCCCTGCACGAGAGGATATACAGCAGGGGTAACATGGCCGGCATACTCATATATACTTCTGAGGGGGATGTAAAGGGAACGTTGGGAGGATTGGTGCGCATGGGACTCCCCCGGAAGCTAGAAGGAGTCTTCTTGCGCGCGCTGGATGAGGCCACATGGTGCTCATCAGACCCTGTGTGCATGGAGTCCGTAGGCAACGACAGTTCAGGACTAACAAGCTTCAACCTGGCAGCCTGCCATGCATGTGCGCTGTTGCCAGAAACATCTTGTGAGCACATGAATCACCTGCTGGATCGAGCCCTGGTGGTCGGTACCCCTAGGGACCCAGACCTCGGCTTCTTCAAGGACCTGGTAAGCGTTGCAGCAGCCGTTCCCTAGGATACGAGGCAGCCCATGAAAGTTGGGGCTGCCTTTCCCCAACTCCTGCCATGCAAACTGCAGAAGCGATATTTGTATGCAGGTATTGCATAAAGGGAAAGCCTCCAACTTCTGTCACACAAACTGCAGAATGAAATGATAAGACCTACATGAAAGGTATATCCCAAAAGGATGGGATCACTCCTAAATCACACAGCACATCCTGCACGTACTCCCAGAAGTCGCTGGTATCGACGAAATCAAATCCCTGGGTCTCTATATCTACCTGCTGGAGCACGCTGTAACTGCGATCGACGTTCACCCTGACGAGTATGTTGTAGTCTTTGAGGTAATCTAGCACCATATGCTGGAGCATCAGTAGCTGGAAGTCATCGATAACTCCTCCCACAACGGTAAGCGTCAAGATACCCTGAGGCTCATACATTATCACCAGGTCGTCCTCATGCCTCCACATAACGTACCTCCTCCAATAAAACCTGGACAGAACCAAACACTGGCCTAATTACCAATGTTTCCCACCCATGTGACAGCTATTATGTCAATGCACCCAAAATAGATCGACGTTTCGTACAAAACACAAAAGTATATGTACGGATCATATAAGTGCTGGAAGCTCCCAGCGCCAGATCTCGCCGCGGCGGGCAGTACCCAGCTGCCCCTCGCCCCCTCATAGGAGATCAGCTGTGAAGAACGCTCTAGCTAGAATCCGCTCTAACTCTGGCCTCACGTATTTTTCAAGAAATACGTCTTGCAAAGATAGTTCGTCACTAACTAATTGTTTTTGATACCACTTTGTTAGTATCCACTTAGTTAAGGTTTAAGCTATACTTGTGTTGACGTAGAACAAAAACGTCAAATGGTCGTGGTGGTTGAGGAATACTATAGACATCTACTTCTCCTATTTGTTGGCAACAAAGCTCGACGAGGTTAATTTCGCCGATCTGATTGGCAAAAGAGAGGGATTAACCTAAGACATAGAAAGTTGACCCATAAGACCCTGGATGGCTTCAACTCCAAATATAAACATTTCCAGAAAGTGATGAATAATTATCCATCTTTTAGAATATTCCCTATCTACTTAGGACACGTAGCCAGCGCCAAGGTTATTGGTGTAGTTTCTAGTTTTCAAAGTAGATCTAAGTGGCAATCAGTTATAAGCAAATACGGGCAACCTTTCCTGCAAAGATTGACCACAACGTGTAAAGACTTACCCTCCATAAACCCCACCCAAGCCACTTTGTGCTTTGCAATCAGTATTCTAAGTTATGGTGGTCGCCAGACTACCTATTTGGGGCCACCACGCTTGGAAAGACGAGAGTAGCGAGTTAGGAATGGCGAAACGGGAAGACGGCAACAGAACATTAGTGAGGAATACTGACACTAACCTCGGCTTCAAAGCCCAGGTCTGGCAGGCAGTCGATGACCGGCGTAGCAGTACGGATGCTGCTGAGTACAAACACGCCGTCCTCAGGTCAATATTCCCCAAATACACCTCTGAAGCCTTCGAGGAGCACCATGCCAAACTCGAATCTGAGAGCGGCCTGGGTGCCGATCCAGAAGATCCAGATGAATACCACGCGACTGACATCTTTTGGATACCACTCGAGACCTGCTGGGCGTACCTCAAGGCACAGGCCAAGCGGCCCACCATAGGCCAGATTGTGGAAGAAGCCATAACTGCCCTTAAGCGCGACAACCCCACCCTGGGCAGCGCGCTCCTCAGGGACTACACACGACCAGAGATGGACAAAATGCGTTTAGGTCGGCTCATAGAACTGATCAACAACATCCGAGTGGGCGATGAGGACACCCATACCAAGGATGTTTTGGGGCACGTGTATGAGTGTTTCCTGTCGCAGTTCGTCAGCGCTAAAGGCAATAAGAGTGGCAAGTTCTGCAACCCACGCTGCGTGTTGAAGCCACTTGCGGAGATGCTCGAGTCCTACCGCGGCCTGGTCTATAACCCGTGCTGCTACCCCACTGATATACACGTGCAGTCGTTAGCGTTCATCCTCACTCACGCTAGCAGCAACGGCAATTTTTTCAACCACTTTGAGGACGGGCTCCGGCAGGGCAAAAGCCGACGTCTCGATCTAGGACAGGAGAGCAACCAAACTGCCTGGCGTCTGGTCCAAAGGTGCTGTTAGTTAGTTTCGATGAGGAAGATTGCAGGTACACTACATTCAGATGAAACCTAATGGCAAGGAGAGAGGCTTGACACAATGAAGCTTGAAGATATCCGACCCCATATCTCTGTGCGTGGTATAGTTCCTGACGCTACCGTCACCGTTGTGTCTGTCCAGTGGTTTGGCTCTGACGTTCTCGAACTCACCTACAAGGATCCCGCTGGCCGGGTTGGGCAGATGCTACTCTACCGCAGCGATGAGCCGCGCCTGGAGGTCGTCGAACCAGGCCTCCCATGGAGTTTCGACGGCGACGGAGCCCTCTTTAGGCTGGTCTCGGAAGCCCATCGCATCCGACTGGCCTACCTCTTCGATCCTCTCATCGCCGTGCACACCTCCCTTATCGAACCATTACCCCACCAGATCACAGCTGTCTATGAGAAGATGCTGCCCCGCCAGCCGCTGCGCTTCCTGCTGGCCGACGATCCTGGGGCGGGCAAGACCATAATGGCCGGGCTGCTAATCAAAGAGCTCATCGTGCGCGGGGATGTGCAACGTTGTCTTATAGTCTGCCCTGGCAACTTAGTGGAGCAGTGGCAGGACGAGCTATCCCAGCGCTTCCAGCTCTCTTTCGAGATCATGACCAAAGACAAGCTAGAGGCGACGCACACTGGGAACTGGTTTCTGGAAAACGACCTTGCGATCGTGCGACTCGACAAGGCTGCTCGCGACGAATCCGTCCAGGCTAAAATGGCTGCCCCCGAGTGTCGGTGGGACCTGGTGATCGTGGACGAGGCCCACAAGATGTCCGCCACCTTCTTCGGCGGCGAGATCAAGTACACCAAGAGGTACAAACTGGGGCAGCTCCTCTCCAGCATCACCCGGCACTTCCTGCTTCTCACAGCTACACCGCACAATGGCAAGGAGGAGGACTTCCAGCTCTTTCTAGCGCTCTTGGATAGTGACCGCTTCGAGGGCCGATTCCGCGACGGCGTACACCAAGTAGACGTCTCAGACCTCATGCGCCGGATGGTCAAGGAGAAGCTGGTCCGGTTCGATGGTAGACCGCTCTTCCCCGAGCGCTTCGCCCACACAGTTCCCTACCGCCTGTCGGATCTGGAGGCGCGCCTGTACAAGGAAGTTACGGAGTACGTGCGGGAAGAGTTCAACCGCGCCGAAGAGCTGGACGACGAGAAGCGCAAAGGCACCGTCGGGTTCGCCCTCACAACCCTGCAACGCCGCCTGGCATCAAGTCCGGAGGCCATTTATCAATCTCTGCACAGAAGGCTGGAGAGGCTTGAGAGTCGTCTGCGGGAGGTGGAGCTCTTACAGCGAGTCGGTTCGGTAACAGTGCCCGCATCCCTAGGCCCTACAGTGGAGCCCGAAGAGTTGGAGGAGTTGGAGGAAGCCCCAGAAGCCGAGATCGCTAAGAAGGAAGAAGAGATCCTCGACCAGGCCACTGCAGCCCGCACCATCGAGGAACTGCGGGCGGAGATAAACACTCTGAAGCGGCTGGAAGCCCTCGCCCAACAGGTCCGCACCGGTGGTGAGGACCGCAAATGGCGCGAGCTGGCCAACCTGCTCAGCGAGCTCTTCACTCCGGCCGTCACTCAAAGCCGGCTTGCTGAGCATACAGCAACCTACGGGGAAGATCCTCCCCGGCCGGTGGCCTCGCCGCATCAGAAGCTCGTCATCTTCACAGAGCACCGCGACACCTTGAACTATTTGGTGGAGCGGATCTCCACGCTGTTGGGGCGCCCGCAGGCGGTAGAGTGGATTCACGGTGGCATGGGCCGCGAGGAGCGACGCAAAGCCCAGGAGGCATTCCTGCACGACTCTGATGTGCGTGTACTAGTAGCCACAGACGCCGCTGGTGAAGGCATTAACCTTCAGCGCGCGCATCTGATGATCAACTATGATCTGCCCTGGAATCCTAATCGCATTGAGCAACGCTTCGGCCGCATCCACCGTATCGGCCAAAGCGAACCCTGTCACTTGTGGAACCTGGTAGCCATCGAGACCCGAGAGGGCGACGTCTACCATACCTTGCTCAAGAAGCTCGAAGAGGCTCGCGCCGCCCTCGGCGGCAAGGTCTTCGACGTCCTAGGCAAGCTACAGTTCGAGGGCCGTCCCCTTCGGGACCTGCTTGTTGATGCGATTCGCTACGGCGAGCGGTCCGAGGTCAGGGCGAGACTGAACCAGGCGATCGACCAGGCCCTGGACGTCGAGCACCTGCAGAACCTAGTGGAGGAACGCGCCCTGGCCCAGGAGATCATCGACTCAGAGCGGCTACAGCGCATCCGCGAGGACATGGAACGTGCCGCAGCCCACCGCCTCCAACCGCACTACATCGAATCCTTCTTCCTCGAAGCATTTCAGCGTTTGGGCGGGAAGGTGCACCAGCGCGAAACCCGGCGTTACGAGGTCACCCACGTGCCCGTTACGATCCGTCAGCGGGATCGACTCATTGGAACACGGGATCCCATTCTACGCCACTATGAGCGCATCACTTTCGAGAAGGACCTCATAGCTCCAATGGGCCAGCCCCTGGCAGCTTTCATCTGCCCTGGACACCCACTCTTGGACGCTGTGGTCGACCTTACCCTAGAGTGCCATCGCGACCTACTGCGCCGCGGCGCAATCCTAGTGGACGACCGCGATCCAAGCGACCAGCCCCGAGTTGTAGCCTACCTAGAGCATGCCATCCAGGACGCCAGCACCACCCGCACCGGGGAAAGGCGGGTGATCTCCCGCCGCATGCTATACGTGGAGCTAAACGCCGATGGCCAAGTCCGCGACGCCGCCTATGCACCATACCTAGACTATCGGCCACTGCGAGACGATGAACCCGGCCCGGACGAGATCCTACGCCGACCAGAGTGCCATTGGATCGCGCAAGATCTGGAAGGCAAAGCTGTGGCCTACGCCGTGACGCAGGTGGTGCCGCTCCACTTGGAAGAGGTCCGACGCCGACGTCTGGAGTGGATTCAGAAGACCCGGGCCGCAGTGAAGGACCGCTTGACCAGAGAGATCGCCTACTGGGACCACCGTGCTGAAGAACTTCGCTTGCAGGAGCAAGCAGGCAAGCACAACGCGCGATTGAACTCGCAAGAGGCACGGCGCCGAGCCGACGAGTTGGAAGCCAGGCTCAAGAAGCGGATGCAGGAGCTAGACCTGGAGGCACAGATCTCACCCCTGCCACCTATAGTGATGGGTGGCTTCGTGGTGATCCCGAGGGGGCTGCTTGCCAAGATGCGGGGCGAGGGCATGACGGCAGCCACTTCCGCCGCGGACACTCAAGCCATCGCCGCCCGCGCCCGTGCCATCGTCATGGAAGCCGAACGCCGACTGGGGTACGAACCTGTGGACTGCGAGTTTGGCCACCTCGGCTACGATATCGAAAGCCGTGACCCCCGCACTGGACGGCTGCGCTTCATCGAGGTGAAGGGCAGGGTAGCCGGTGCGGATACCATCACAGTCACCCGCAACGAGATCCTGACCTCCTTGAACAAGCCCGAGGACTATATCCTGGCTATCGTCAAGTTTCTCGACGACGGAGGGCATCGTGTATACTATATCCGCCACCCATTCCATCGAGAGCCAGACTTCGGGGTGACAAGCGTGAATTACGAATTGTCTTCGTTACTTTCGCAAGCTGAGGAAATCTTATGAAACGACGCAAGAAACTCATCGAAGTGGCCCTCCCCCTCGAGGCCATCAACCAGGCCTCGGCCCGCGAGAAGTCCATCCGCCACGGCCACCCCAGCACCCTACACCTGTGGTGGGCGCGCCGCCCGCTGGCGGCAGCCCGCGCGGTGATCTTCGCCCAGATGGTGGACGACCCCGCGAGCGTGCCCGAGGAGTTTCCCACCCCCGAGGCGCAGGAGCACGAGCGCCGGCGGTTGTTTCGGATCCTCGAGCAGCTCGTGCAGTGGGAGAACACCACCAACGAAACCGTCCTGCAGGCCGCCCGCGAGGAGATCTGGAAGAGCTGGCGGCGCGCCTGTCGTGACAACGCAGGTCATCCACGTGCCGCTGAGTTGTTCAACCCGGACAAGCTCCCGGCGTTCCACGACCCCTTCGCCGGCGGCGGCAGCATCCCGCTCGAGGCGCAGCGGCTGGGGTTGGAAGCCTACGCCAGCGACCTGAACCCCGTGGCGGTGCTGATCAACAAGGCGATGATCGAGATACCGCCCCGCTTCGCCGGACAGCCGCCGGTGAACCCCGAGGCGAGGCACGAGCAGCGTCTGCTCGCGCGCGAGTGGCGGGGTGCGCAGGGCCTGGCCGAGGACGTGCGCTACTACGGCCAGTGGATGCGCGATGAAGCCGAGAAGCGCATCGGCCACCTATACCCCAAGATTGAAGTGACGCCGGAGATGGCCGCCGACCGCCCGGACCTCAAACCGCTGGTCGGCCAGAAACTCACGGTGATCGCCTGGCTGTGGGCGCGAACGGTCAAAAGCCCCAACCCGGCCTTCGCCCACGTGGACGTGCCGCTGGCTTCCACGTTCATGCTCTCCACCAAGCCCGGCAAGGAAGCCTACGTCGAGCCGGTGATCGAAAACGGCGGCTACCGCTTCACGGTGAAGGTCGGCAAGCCCAAGGACCCACAGGCGGCGAAGAACGGCACGAAGCTCGCTCGTGGGGCGAACTTCCGCTGCATCATGTCGGGGACACCGATCGCGGGCGACTATATCAAGGCTGAGGGCCGCGCCGGGCGCATGGGCGCGCGGCTGATGGCGATCGTGGCCGAGGGGCCGCGCGGGCGCGTGTATCTGCCGCCCACGCCAGAACACGAAGCGATTGCGCGGGAGGCGAAGCCTAAGTGGAAGCCGGAAAACGAACTCATCGGCAAGTGCCGCGATCAACTTCCGCTTTACGGCATGAACACTTTCGCTGACATCTTCACCCCCCGTCAGCTCGTGGCGCTCACCACCTTCTCTGACCTCGTGGGCGAGGCGATGGAGCGGGTCAAGCACGACTACCTGAGGGCGCGGCTGGGTGCGCTGGGTACGCGGGCCTCTGGCCCGCACAATGCGGACGAGACGTCCCTAAGTGCGCGAGCCTCTGGCTCGCTAGGCTCGCTAACTCCCGACGCCAAGCTACGCGAACGCATCGCGAAATACGAAGACGCTGGCCACGGCGCCTGCTGGCTTCGCGATCCGCGCATCGCAGCGCTGGTCGAAGAAGCGCTGTTGCATTTTGATGGTGAGCACTACCGACTGCTCGAATGGTGCATCATGCCCAACCATGTGCATGTGCTCATCGAGACCGTACCGGGGCATTCGCTCTCCGACATTGTCCGATCGTGGAAGACCTACACCGCACGCGAGGCCAATCGCATACTCGGCTGGGAGGGTCCGTTCTGGATGCCCGATTACTTCGATCGCTTCGTGCGCGATGAGTGCCATCTCGAGGCCGTGCGCGCGTATATTCGGGAGAATCCGGTCAAGGCGGGGTTGTGTGCAGACGCCGGAGAGTGGCGGTGGAGCAGTGCGTGGAAGGGAGAGCGGGGAGAGGAGCGGGCCGGAGGCCCGCGCACCCAGGAGGAAGAAGAGCGCGCCAAAAGCCCGCACACCCAGGAGGTGCGCACCCAGGACGCCCCCCTCCGCGACGGCGGCACCGGGGCCACCGCCTACGCCGAGGCCGTGGGGGTGTATTTGGCGTTTGCAATAAACAAGCTTGCAGACAGAGGCTCAACGATTTGTGGCTGGGATTCCTCTAGGGATAGCCTGAGAAACACTTTTGGGCGACAAGCCATACCGATGGTATGGGACTATGCGGAAGCAAATCCTTTTTCCAAGTCTTCCGGAAGCTACGACAACGCGGTTGATCAATCCGCAAAAATAATTGCCGAATACTTGCCTGCTATGGTAGGCGGCACTTCATCTCAAGCTGATGCAGCGCTTCAATCAGTATCTGCTGGGAAAGTTATCTCCACCGACCCGCCCTACTACGACAACATCGGCTACGCCGACCTCTCGGACTTCTTCTACGTCTGGCTGCGCCGCTCGCTCCGGCCCGTCTTTCCGGACCTGTTCGCCACGCTGGCCGTGCCCAAGGCCGAGGAGCTGGTCGCCACGCCCTACCGCCACGGTAGCAAGGAAAAGGCCGAGCAGTTCTTCCTCGACGGCATGACGCGGGCGATGCACCGCCTGGCCGAGCAGGCGCACCCGGCCTTTCCGGTCACCATCTACTACGCCTTCAAGCAGCAAGAAACCCTGGGTACGCGGTCGGGTGTGCGGCTGGGTGCGCGGGCCTCCGGTCCGCATGAACAAGTTGCAGACGAGACGTCCGCGCACCCAGGGACGACCTCCACCGGCTGGGAGACCTTCCTCGACGCCGTGATCCGCGCTGGCTTCGCCATCAGCGGTACCTGGCCGATGCGGACCGAAATGAAGGCCCGCCAGATTGCGATGGGCACCAACGCCCTGGCCTCGAGCATAGTCCTGGTCTGCCGCCCGCGTCCGGCGGATGCGCCCACCGCCACCCGTCGCGAGTTCGTGCAGGCCCTCAAGGCCGAGCTGCCCGCCGCACTCGCCGAGCTGCAGAAGGCCAACATCGCGCCAGTAGATCTAGCGCAGGCAGCCATCGGGCCGGGCATGGCAGTCTACACCCGCTACGCCAAGGTGCTCGACGCCGAGGGGCGGCCTGTCTCGGTACGCGAGGCGCTCGCGCTCATCAACAGGACCCTCGACGAGGCGCTGGCCGAGCAGGAGGGCGACTTCGACGCCGACACGCGCTGGGCGCTGGCGTGGTTCGAGCAACACGGCTTTAGCGAGGGCGAGTTCGGGGTGGCTGAGACGCTCTCCAAAGCTAAAAACACCAGCGTGCAGGGGATGGTCGAGGCAGGTATCCTCGAGTCCCGGCGTGGTAAGGTACGCTTGCTTACGCCCGGCGAACTCCCGGCGAATTGGGACCCCGAGCGCGATGCGCGACCCACAGTCTGGGAGGCGGTGCATCACCTCGTGCGCGCACTGGAAACCGGCGGTGAAAGTGCGGCGGCGGATCTTGTGGCCAAGCTCGGCAGCCACGCCGAGATCGCACGCGAGCTGGCCTACCGGCTCTACACCATCTGCGATCGCAAAAATCGTGCTGCCGAGGCCCTTTCGTACAATGCCCTGGTGCAGAGCTGGCCGGAGATTGTGCGGCTGGCACGGGAGAACGATATGCCACACGCCGCACAGACGACATTGTTTAGAGGAGATGAAGTATGACAGCCGATGTTTCTCACTCGAATCAAGAGTTAGAGGCAGCCCAACGTGTGCATATCGAGCTACGGCGCGTGCAAACGTGGCTCTTTGCAGTTCCTCGGCTCCGTGCGATGGTCGGTGCGAACACAATGCTCGGCGAGATGCTTCGCATGAAACTGCCAGAACTGGCACGTGGCGGAGAGGATAAGTGGCAATTGAAGCCGCTTACAGGTTCATATCCCGCGGCCGACACTGCTGACCCCCTGCAGCAACACGACGATCCGAGTGCCGACGCGAGATATGGCATCCTCTCGCGCGACGGTGGGCACTTCGAGGCACAATTCGAGCACGGTGCCGACGAGTTTGCTCGTGCTGCCGCAGAACTTTTGCGCCGTAAACTACCGGGTTTGCGTTTTCACATCTGGATTGATGACAAGGAATGGTCGCAAAGCCGTGCGTATCTTTCCAACGAGCTGCCGATCCTGGCACCATGCGAATGGACGGGGCGCGGCTTAGCATCGGTGGTCATCTCGCAAGGGAACGAGCAGGCTGGAGTATCGCTCAACGTTGCTCGACGACATGAGGCAGCAAAACGTGCAGAAAATCGCCAGGCGAACGATCTTGCGAGCCTGCTTGAAGCAAAGACGGCTCTGGCCAAACTGCAAAGGCCACAGGACTTGGACGATCTGGCCGGTTCCGGCTACCTTGCGCTTATTTACGCAGATGGCAACGGAGTAGGAAGTAGTGCGGGCACAACCGACGAAGAGCGAGCACGCTTCTTTCATCGCAATCGCGTGCTGCTGCGGCGAGCGCTGAAAAAGGCTATCGAAGATGTATGCAAAGACGCGACCGGCATGGCGCCGCTGGTCCTCCTTATGCTTGGCGGCGATGACCTGCTTGTCATGTGTCGTGCCGAAAAAGCATTGCCGTTTGTCGTCTCGCTGTGTGGGGAGCTGGAGAGGATTCAAAGAGAGGGCAACAGTGGCTTCGAGCTGACGCTTGGCGTGGGTGTTGTCATCGCGAACCCAACTGTCCCTATTTACCGTCTGCATAACATCGTTGAGCAGCTGGCCAACTCCGCCAAACGCCGCTTCCGTGGCCTTAAAGAAAACGGTGAGAAGGCGCAATCGGTGGTAGATTGGGCAGTGTACACCACGTATTGGGTTGATAACCCTGAGGAAATTCGGCGCCGCAACTGGGTTTGTGGCATAGGGGATGACCAGCGCGTATTGTCGCAGCGTCCAGTTGATGTGCTTGGTGATGGACTACACACTCTCCAGGGTCTCCTCAGGGGCGTGGAGAAGCTCCAAAATGCACCGCGTTCGCAGCTCCGTTATCTCGTAGAGCAGCTCCCGCGCGGGCGGGCCCTCGCAGAGCTTGCCTTCGCGGAGCTGTCAAAAGAAGCATGCGAGAAGCTGAGTCAGGCAGGCGTTAAGGAGGTGTGGCAGCGTTCACTAAACGGAGGACCCTGGATTACACCGCTGCTCGATCTCGTGGAGATCATGGAAATCGAGCGACTCGGAAGTCGCAACGAGACGTCACAGACTATGCAGGAGGTTGCCGATGGATGAAAAGTGGGTTCGCTGTAAGATCACGGCTGAGTTGCTCGCAGACGCGCATTTCGGCAGCGGTTCGGGTAGAAGTGGTATCGATGCGCTCGTCGCTCGCGACCGGCACGGCCGGCCGGTCATCTGGGCTTCGCATATTGAGGGCGTGTTGCGCGACGCAGCGCGCAGGCTACGCGGCGATCAAACTGCGGATGACTTTTTTGGACGAGCAGGAGGCCAACGGCAACGGGCGATCTTTACATCGTTATACACTGCGGACACTCCCGAGAGTCATATCTGGCGTTCTGCTGCGCGGCAGTCCTTCGACAACCGAGCGCCGAAGGATGACTCGTTGCGCACCGTGGAGTTTGTCCCCAAGGGGACTAGATTCGAGGGATGCGTCGAGCTGCCAGAGAAGGACTTGTCGTTTTTGGAGCGTCTGTTTAAGGAAGTGGATGCACTCGGCAGCGGACGCGCTTCGGGTGCCGGCCGGTTAAAGCTTTCACTCGAGAATCTCCCGTTATCGGAGCGGACTGTCGCTGCGCCAACCGAACACCTGCGACTTCTGCTCAGGAACATAGACCCCTTGTGTATCACCGCCACAGCCACACCTGACAACCTAATCCCAAGTCTCGCGTTCGTACCCGGGCGGGCGTTGCTGGGCGCGTTGGCTAGTTGGCTAATAGAAGACGGCAAGACTACAATTGCTTTGTTACTGACAGCCGGGCACATCTCGGTGAGCGACGCACTACCAGTACCGCAAGCACCGGAAAATCTCGCCTCAGTCGAAGTACTACCGGTGCCGCTTTCGTTGCAGAGCGAGAAGCCCAAAGGTTCCGCTGGACCTGTCCCCTGGTGGGCCCAGCCAAAAGCTGCGGTGAAGAGGATTGACGCGTGGACAACAACCGAGAATCTGAAACGCCCGGAAGATGACCTCTTTGTCTATCGGGAACACGCAAGAGCGGACTGGATAGCGTTCCGTCCAGCGCTGCGTGTGCGGCTGCGCAACGGGCGACCTGATCCAAGGCAGCCAGAGCCTTCGCTTTTTGCAGTCGAGGAGATCGCCGAAGACACGTACTTCGTGGCGGAACTTCGGGGTGATCTCGAGGGAATGAGCCAGCTAGCGCAAGGCCTCGAACCGGTTCTCGAAGGCCATCGCTGGCTGCGCGTTGGCCGATCTGGAGCACCAGTGGAAGTCGTGGATATTGCCTGGATGATGGATACGACGCAAGCACGCTCGACGTCAGATCCGGCGATTTCCGAAAAGACCTTCCGGCTCACGCTGACTTCGGATCTACTCGTACGCGACGAATTTCTGCGCTGGCGCACGTCGCTGGATGAAGAAGCGCTTCAGGAGTTGCTTGGGACAAATAACATTCATCTCAAAAGGTCAACCCAAGATTGGGTGATGGTCCACGGATTCAACGGCACCTCGCGCCTGTGGCGAATGCCGGCTGCAGCTATTCGGCGAGGCTCTGTATTCGAGGTTTCAGGACAGGGAGTAGCGGCGCTCGCATCTCGAGTGGTGCAGGGCCGGTGGTTGGGTGAACGCACGCACGAGGGGTTCGGGCGTTTTCGTCTCGACGAAGCGCTTCCGGGGGTTACGAACGGCATGGTCGCCAATGGTAAGGCCGATTCGACCGAAGATGTTACAGACGAGGCCATTGCGGCTGAGACGCACAATTGGTTCAAGGATCATAAAGAGCTTGCCACGCCTGCAAGCGGCAAGGATCGCAAACCTAGTCTATCCCAATGGTTCGACCTTGTTACCGAACTCGAACGCGGTGATGCGAATGCCATCCCCGATCGCCTCAATCCAACGACGGCGGGCGCGCAAAGTTGGAAACATCCTAAAGCAAAGGCGATCTTGGAGAAGCTCCAAACGATTCCGAATCTCGAGATGCAGGCACGTCACGCACGTTTCTTCGTACGTTGGCTGCGCGCGGAGATGCGTAAACGGGAGGAGGTATAAGGATGCGATTGACGTTATTCACGGCCATACTGGTACAGGACTCAGCCTTGACAGTATCGGGGCTAGACAGAGAGGGCAGTGCCGATCATCCTTTCACGCTGGTTGACGGTGTTCCCACACTTGTCGGCCGTGGCCTCAAGGGGGCTGCCGTCGCTATGGCTAAGCGGTTCTTTGATCCCTTGCCTCGCGCGGTCTCGGACGATATCAAACACGGTGCGCTTCGCCGATCAGTGTGGGAATTTGCGAACGCAACACCGATGGATTCGGATGTGATCCCGCGCCTTCGTGCAGGTGTCGGTATTCGGCACAAGACTGGCGCCCGCGCGAAAGGCGTGCTCTACGATCGCGAAGTCATCCCCGCAGGGACGAAATGGGCTCTCCATTTTCGAGTCGACTGGTCCTACGCGGAGAACGAGAACGAAGCCAGAGAAGCCGAGGGCATCCTTGGCTACGTGCTGGCCGAGCACTGGGCGAAGGGACGCTGCTGGCTAGGAGGCGATGTGGCGCGCGGCCTTGGCTGGTGCCACTTGGAAGATCTGAAGGTCTATCGCCTCGACGAATCGAGTTATGAACGCTGGGTGCAGTCAGACCGCAAGGAGCTTCCTCCGCCCCTTGAGACAGTGCCGACCGTCGAACCGACTCGCTCGTGGTGTTTCCGCACACTCGATGTGGAATTAGTTTTCGGCGAATACCAACCGAATCCAGGCGAGCCTGCATGGGGGCTTGACATGCTCGCCATTGGCCCGCACGACGCAGAAGGCATGGTCCAACCAACTGGCGATGGTACCTGGGCAAAGCCATCCTGGGTTGCTTCAGAGACGCCGGCCCCAGAGGCAATATTCACCGATCGCCCAATCCTGATGGATGGCCCTCGGCCGCTGATTCCCGGCGCGAGCGTGCGCGGCCCGTTACGACACGCTTTCTCCCGTGCAGAACGAGCGGCAGGCCGCCGCGTTGAAGATCCGCACCTGGTGCAAGGAAATGTCGGAGACGACGACCCTGCCGGTCAGGCATTCGGCACGGTGAACAGGAGCAGCCGCATCCTCATCCGCGACGCCCACGCCGAAGGCGAGTGGGCGGCGGCCAAGCTGCATATGCATGCGGAGGACGAATTCTCCGCAGGCTCTTACGGCACCGCCAAGCGCGACGCCGTGCGCCTGCTCAAAGGCGTCTTTCCGGTACGTATCGTGGTGGAGGGGCCTACTCCGCAGGAGGTCGAACCGCTGGTCGAATTGATCGATCGCCAGATAGCACTGGGGGCGCTGGGACACTTGCCTATCGGCGGCCACAAGACGCGCGGATCGGGGTGGGGGCAATGGCGGTCTAAAGGTTGGCGTATTGACGACGTAAAAGCAACGAGAACCTGGACGCCTTCTGAGATGTCACAGCAGGCGACTCATGAGAATGCGCACGGAATGCGGGATTTTCTCGATGCGCCAGAGCCTGAGGATGCTTGTGTTCGCATTGAATCCGGAACGGTGAGTGCTGTTCAGTTCACACTTGGTGAGGCTGTCAGCTTGGCGAGGAATGCGCTTCGAAATAAGACACTCATTGCATGGTGGTGTGACCCTTCGATCGATCTCAATGTCAGCCAACCCCCGGAGACGTTCGGTACCACTTGGCCGGGCGCTGACCCACTGCAGGTGGACGAGGTAGCATTCTACGCTAAGCAGGAGGACGAGACTAAGCACGCTGTTTGGCGCGCTGTGCGCACTTCCAGCGGCGCGCGATGGGTGCTTATCGAGGAAGTTGCCCCTGATACCTCCGATGGCAAAAAGGTCAAGGTCGTCCACGTACCCGCACGTCTGCACGGCTTCAAGCGCTTCTCGGCAGCTAACACCGGGCGCGGGAAGGTGTTGCTGCGTCAATGGTATGAGGGGGATGAGATACTCGGCTTTACGATTGAGCAAATCGCTCAGGAGGCAGACTGATGTCAGAGAAACCTTATTGCATTCGCGTTCGCGTACTCGATGGTAAACCTCGCGACATAAAGGCTCTCAACAAACTAAAGAGCAATCAGCTTGGGATGCCGCATCTGGACATCATCAACGCCAAAGATGGAATCGAGCTGATCATTTGCGCGGCGAAGGAGACGCATCTCGCTCAAGTACGCGAAAAACTCCGCGCTGCCGGTCTTGAGGAGATCGAAGGGGGTGATACCACTATCACAGCGCCCGCGTCCACGACGCCTACGCCTCGAAGCATGCGTCAAGGCGGCCCTCAACAACGCAACCAGGCGCAAGGCGGACGGCAAAAGCCTGATCGCGGGTCACCAGCGCAATCAGACCTTCGTAAAAAGCCATACGGCTTTGTCTCCCTACCCGATAATTTCAAAAGCGCCGCTCCCATCTGGCACGACGGAACGAGCAGCAAGGAGCATCTCTCCGGTGAGATACGCTTTGAATTGGAGACGCTCACGCCACTCCTGGTCGGCTGGGAACGTGGAATCGTCGGCGATAGCGAGGCCGAGTGGCCGGTTCCAAACAGCCTGGACGGGGCTGGTCAGCTCACGGCCAACAAGGTCGTGCTTTGTCCACTACGCGCGCCATGGGGAAAGGGTCCGGTTATTATCCCTGGCGATACGCTTAAAGGTCTGCTCCGGCACGAGCTGGGAGCGCTTCTTGGCGCGCCGATGGAGCGCGTGGCGGAGCGCTCGTACTCGTATCGGCCGAACGCTATGTACCCGCGCGAGCTCGCGAACCGCTTCTTGGTTCCGCGGCTCGCGCGTGTGCCGAAAGACGGCGTCGAGATGAAGGCGCTCGACGACCAGACGCAGGTGCGCGTTCCGACGAAGCTCGAGCTACTTCCGACCAACCTTCGTTACGACAAGAGGTTCGAGCAGACTTCGAACTACTACCGATTCGACGACCCAAACGGCGCGCCCTACCGTGGGGGGCTGGGAGCAGGCGAGAGGCTCAACTCGAAGCGAAACCTGCACAAGAAACTGGCCGCGAATCCCGACACGGCGACCGAGACCGTCGAGGTCCCGAACGTCGTGCAGGAGGGCTACCTCGCGACACTACGTCATCTCATTGATCTCAACCATGGCCACTTCTCAGCACGGCATCCCGACGTCCCCAGTGTGGTAGATGGTGAGGCGGCGCGCAAGCGAATCCTCGAGGCAGCACAAAATGAGGTGTTCCAGCCCGGTGACATGATCTGGGTAGAATGGGACACCGAGAAAAAGCAGATTGTCTCCTTTGGCTGGCACTACTACTACCGCTGGGCATACGTGGACACAGTGCGCCGGGACGCAGATGCTCCAAATGGCGAACGGCACGGCCTTTTCCCGCTCGACAAGGAGCGGCAGAAGGATAGCGACGGCGCTCCGAAGGAACTCTCGCCGGTGCGGCGGCTTTTCGGCTACACCGGCGACAACGAGGGCAGTGCCGGGATCGGCGAGGATGATTACGCACAGCTCATGGGCCGCGTCTCGATCAACGCCGCCCTAGAGGTTGTAGGCGACGATGAAAGTGATGAGCAGCGCTTTCTGCCGCCAACCTTCCTCAAGGAGCTGGGCATGCCGCGGCCGAGCGCGGTTGAGTTCTATTTGCAGCAGCCTTACTATCCCAACTCCCGCCCTTGGGATCAGGCAACACTGGTGACGTACGGCGATGCTGCTGGATATGACAAACCAGGCGAGCTCGCTGGTCGCAAGTTCTACTTCGATCGACCGGACGCCTACACGGGTGAGCCGTGGAAGGATGACTCGCCTGACAATCGTGCTAACGAGAGAAGCACCTTAGCTTTGGAGGCCTCAAAGCCCGGACGAAGGTTCCGCTTTACTCTGCGCTTCCGCGATCTAGATCCGGCCGAGCTGGCAGCTGTGCTCGTTGCGCTCAGCCCCAACCAGTTCAAGGACATACTTGGTGGTACGCACCCCGACGGCTACTGCACGAAGCTCGGCTACGCGCGTCCGCTCGGTTGGGGCAGCGTGCGTATCGAGGCCAAGCAGCTCCTGCTGCTCGACGAAGTGGGCGACACGCCAACGCTGAAGCCCGAGGCCGACCTCGTTGCCTGGGTGAGACAGCATTACCAAAGGACGGTGACACAGAATGAGTGGCTCGCCATTCATCGGCACAAGCATCCTGACGCAGCCGACTATCCGAGGCAAAACGGTCAAATATACACCTTCCACACGAATCTTCGTGCTCAACATTCGCGCAAGCGTCGGTATCGCGAGGGTAGACGATGACCAAATTACTCATCACGACCACTGGTCAGACCGACGTTCAGCTAGTCATAAACGGCGTCAGAAAAGAACTCGATGCCAAGACGTGTGGGAAGCTTCATGACGAGATTAAGAAGCGGCGGTGGACGGTCGTGGATGCTCCGGCCCAAAAGGACAATCAGCGTGCATCGGAGCTGCCCGATGGCGATTTAAGCCTTTGTACGCCGAAACTCGACGCAGTGCTCAAATACTTTGAGGCTAAGCTCCCCTCCGCCGCGCTTCTCCTCGAGACCCGCCGCACGATCGACAGCGATCCGCGATTTGCAGGTGCAGTGCTCGAGCAACGGCTACGTGACAAGGGTGTTTCCGAGATACAACGTCATGCCTTTCTCGAGGATCAGGAAACGCTCGAGGATCAAACAAACGATGTAGATGCTGTCGTCCGAGGAAGCGTCGTCCTTTCTCTGTCACGGGCTATCGCGAGTGCGGTTGAGCAAGTGAAGCCTAATGAGATCATTGTGGCAACAACCGGCGGACTGGCGGCAGCGAACGCGGTGATCGAGGAGCTGGCCCGCTTGTATGCGGAGGCCAATGAAGCCACAGTAAAAGTACTGGAAGTGCCGGATGCTGCAATCGCCAACCAGATCGACCGCGCTGTGGAAGAGAAATTCCACCCCGCAGCGGGCATACGCGCCCGCTGGCAAGCGCTGTCACTCATCCAGAAGGGAAACCTGCTTGCTGCTTGGGGCGCCGTGAGTCACCTCGAAAACCAGCCGGGGCAGGACTGGACGAAGGTCGTGCGCTGGCTGGCCGACTTCGCCGCCTCCCTACCCCTCGCGAACGAGTGCGACATCGAAGTTCTTAAGCATTCGAAGATGGCTGTTCGCGTCGCTCTCCGTGTCGAGTTGGCGCTCCGTGCCAGAGATGTTCCGCGTGCAGTACATGGTACCGTGGCATTCTTCGAGTCGGCGCTATGGGACCATCTGCTTGAACGCTTCAAACGAACATGCAAGAAACAGAGGGGATTGGACGTACTTCGTCCCAAAGAGGGCGCTAAAGTGCCAGAAGGCGAGAAGCTTCTACGTAACGACGCGACCGATGAGGAAGACAAGCGGAATTGTCCTTTCGAGCGGTTGGATGACGGCACATATCTTTTTTTCGAGGATGGTGCCGGTCGCTTCGCTAAGTACTACTTGGAAAGTCAGCCTCTCAAGAAGCTTGTTGACGCCATCGGCAAGGTGAAGTATCTTCGCAACGATGTCGCCCATAATGAGCCGACACCTGAACTTATGAAAAGTGCCCGTGAAAAAATGCAGGACGCGAAATTATGGTCAGAAGACGATCCACCCCAGTTTCTGAAGCAGCCCCTTGTCCAAGCAGTGCTGACGGAACTCGGTGTGGAAGAACCGGATCTGTTATGCGAGAGGTTATTGGAAACAGTCCGAGCTCGTCTGCTTCTTTCGCCACAATCAGCAAGCGATGCCAAGAAGGAGGAGAACTAACCCATGGCCATGACCAATCGAGATCGAGTAGGAAAGGCGCTCGAGCTTCTGCGCGAGGGGCTGGCGCCTTACGTTGAGCGCGAAGTACAGGAGGCCGTGCGGGCAGGGGCGGTGAACATGGAGACGGTGCGCCGCTTTGCCGAGGATCCGCTGCTGAAGAATAAGCTCATCACCGAGTGGGACGCGGCGAGTCTCCTCAAGCTGATGTGGGAAAGTTGGAACGACGTCTTCCGCAAGACGCTGGGATTTGCCGAACGGTCGCTGGTGAGCGAGCTGCGGGAGTGGCGCAATCGCTGGGCGCATCAGGAAACGTTCTCGAGCGACGACGCCGACCGCGCGCTCGACTCGGCAGAGCGGTTGCTGGCCGCACTCTCAGCACCCCAGGCGGAAGAGGTGCGCCGGCTCAAATTGGAACTCCGTCGGCAGGTGTACGACGAGCAAGTGCGCAGCGAGAAGCGACGGCTGGGCGGCTCGCTGATCGAAAGCAGCGCCACCAGTAGCCTCAAGCCCTGGCGCGAAGTGGCCGTTCCACATCCCGACGTGACCAGCGGCCGCTACCAGCAGGCAGAATTCGCCGCCGACCTGTGGCAGGTGTACCTGGGCGAAGGCAGCGATGAATATCGTGACCCGGAGGAGTTCTTCCGGCGCACCTACCTCACCGAGAGCCTGCGACAGCTCTTGGCCAACGCTATCCTGCGGCTGACCGGCCAGGGGGGCGACCCCGTGGTGCAACTGCAGACCAATTTCGGCGGGGGCAAGACGCACTCCATGCTGGCACTCTTCCATCTGACTTCGGGGAGGTCGCTGGACGATCTGCCGGGCGTGGAGGGGGCGGTGGAGGAAGCCAGGCGTCGCGTGGCTGGGTACGCGGGCCTCTGGCCCGCACAAGGCGGACGAGACGTCCGCGCACCCAGGAGGGAAAACTACCAATCCGGTGGCGTACTCGAGGAGGGCGTGGGTATGCAAGATGCGCGCGTTCCCAAGGTACTTTCCGTCAAGCGGGTGGTGCTCGTGGGCAACCGTCTTTCGCCGGGCAATCCTTTGCGCAAGCCCGACGGCACCGAGGTGCGCACGCTGTGGGGCGAGCTGGCCTGGCAACTGGGCGGGCGCGAGGCCTACGAGCGCATCCGCGCCGACGACGAGCGCGCCACCAACCCCGGCGATCGCCTGCGCGAACTGTTCCGTGACTATGGACCCTGCCTTGTTCTCATTGACGAGTGGGTAGCCTACGCCCGCCAGCTCCACGACGCGGCCGATTTGCCAGGCGGTTCGTTCGAGACGCAGTTTTCCTTTGCGCAAGCGCTCACCGAATCGGCGCGGGCGGTCAGTCATTGCCTGGTAGTGGTCAGCTTACCAGCGTCGGAAGGGCCGGGATCACCCCAAGCCGAAGATGTCGAGGTAGGTGGCCTGCGAGGGCGGGAGGCCCTGCATCGCCTGCAAAATGTGATCGGTCGGGTGGAGTCGTCGTGGCGCCCCGCCTCAGCCGAAGAATCCTTCGAGATCGTGCGGCGGCGGCTGTTTCAGCCCTTCACTGAGAATGAACAGTACAAAACCCGCGATGTGGTGGCGCGCGCCTTTGCCGAGCTTTACCGTACGCAGGCCGGGGAATTCCCATCCGAATGCGCAGAGCGCGCCTACGAAGAGCGGCTCAAAGCGGCTTATCCCATTCATCCGGAGGTGTTCGAGCGGCTCTATACTGACTGGTCCACGCTGCTCAAGTTTCAGCGCACGCGGGGAGTGCTGCGGCTCATGGCGGCGGTGATTCACTCGCTGTGGGAAAAGGGCGACCGCAGCCCGCTCATCCTACCGGCCACGCTGCCGATGGACGATCCGCGCGTGCAGTTCGAGCTGACGCGTTACCTGCCCGACAACTGGGCACCGATTCTCGAGAAGGATGTGGATGGGCCGGACGCCCTGTCCGTCCGGCTTGATCGCGACCACCCGAATCTGGGCAGGTACTCGGCGTGCCGACGGGTGGCGCGCACGATCTTCCTGGGTTCGGCGCCGGTGACGAGCGCGCCCCACAAAGGGCTCGAAGATCGCCGCGTCAAGTTGGGCTGCGCCTTTCCCGGCGAGCCAGTGGCGGTCTTCGGGGATGCCCTACGCCGGCTGGCCAGCGAAGCCACCTACCTCTACCATGACGGCACGCGCTACTGGTACGCCACGCAGCCGACGGTCACCAAGCTAGCCGAGGACCGCGCCGAGCAGCTCAAGCGCGACCCGGACAAGGTGCAGAGCGAAATCGAGAAGCGGGTGCGGCAGGCGCTGCGCGAGCGCGGCGATTTCTACGGGGTGCATGCCTTTCCGCAGTCTGGCGCTGACGTGCCCGATGGGCTGGAAACCCGGCTGGTAGTGTTGGGCCCAGCAACGCCGCATGCCAGAGGCAATCCGGACAGTGCCGCTCTCCGCAAAGCAAAAGATATTCTGGAAATGCGCGGCTCTGCGCCGCGGCTCTATCGCAACGCCCTCGTTTTCCTGGCGCCGGACGAGACCCGGCTTTCGGATCTGGAGGAGGCTGTGCGGCTCTACCTAGCCTGGGAGTCCATCCTCAGTGATCGAGAGGCGCTGAACCTGGATCCGCAGCAGGTCCGCCAGGCGGAGACCCGAAAGCAGTCAGCTGACAAAACAGTGGAGGCGCGCCTGCCGGAAACCTACTCCTGGCTGCTGGTGCCCGTCCAGCAGGACGCACAGGGGCGGCCGGACCCGATCGCGACGGTGACCTTCGAGGCTCTCCGCCTGCAAGGAGAGGATTCGCTCGCAGTACGAGCCAGCAAACGCCTGCGCCGCGACGAACTCCTACTTGTGAGCCTTGCCGGCACGCGCCTGCGCATGGAGCTCGACCGTGTCCCACTCTGGCGAGGCGATCATGTAGAAGTGCGGCAGCTGGTGGAGGATTTCGCTCGCTATGTGTACCTGCCGCGCCTGAAAGAGCCGGCGGTGCTTGTACGCGCTGTGCGCGACGGGGTGAGCCTGCTCACCTGGGAACAAGAAGGCTTTGCCTATGCCGACAGCTACGACGAGGCCACGGGGCGCTACCGGGGCTTGCGCTACAGTCAGAACCTCTCCCTGTCAGACTCGGACCCTCAGGGGCTCCTCGTCAAACCCGAGGCCGCACGACGCCAGATCGAAGAGGAGCAACAAACCGTCCCAGCTACAACAGGAGCAGTGCCCAGCGTTACGGCGGGAGGGACTGCCCCTGCCGGGGGAGGGCCTACCCCCCATACACCTGAGGAGTCACTCAGCACCACCAACCCACCCAAGCGCTTCCATGGCAGTGTGGTGCTGAGTCCCCTTCGCCTCGGGGCAGAGGCAGGACGCATCGCCGAAGAGGTTCTCGCGCATCTCTCGTCGCTTCCGGGCGCCCAAGTCTCGGTGACCCTGGAGATCCAAGTCACGGTTCCCGACGGTGTGCCTGATCAGGTCGTCCGCGTCGTGACGGAAAACTGCCGGACGCTGAAGTTCACTAGCCACGGCTTCGAGCAGGAGTGATGGCACCTGCCCATCATTGGGACGGAATCCATAGGGCAACCATAAATGTTGCCCTATGGATTCCAGTACATATCATATTTTTGTCTTTCGGTCGCATTGGAGGAAATCCGACAGCACGGCTACGTGCTTACTCCTAACCGCTACGCTGGCGCCGAGACCCAGCAGGACGACGAGCAGTTCGAGGAAAAGCAATTCCCTTGGCAATATTCCATGTTTGGCTCGATGTGTATAGGGTCGGTGCTAATTCAGAAGCTGTGACCTCTAGGCCAACGGTTTACTACCGGACGGGAGGGAGCCATCGGCGCTGTGCACTACAGCGAGAAGCTATGCTAGAATAATGTTTTCTACATCGCCCACACCCTCGGCACACTGGGCGACAAGGTTGAGCTCAACGGGCAGATGAACGAGACGCTAGAGCAAATGACGCGGGCGCTCTTCAACGCGTAGTTCGTGGACTTCGAGTCCGTCCACACCAGATGAGAGGTGGCTAGAAGCGCGACAATTCCTGCCAGGCCTTCACCCTAACCCTACTATCTCTCCCTCGACCACCTGTTGGACTCCGAATTGATAGAGATCCCAGATGGGTGTGACAGCATCGCTCTGAATATAACCTATATTGAGCTAGAACGTACACTAAAGCGATTAGGATCTCGAAACCAAGAAATTCAACCTTAGGAAGAGCGAGATCTGGTTCTGAAAGCTCCGCCCACACTCCACGGGGTCACACGAGACATATAGCTCACCGGCTTGGATTACCCCAGATGCATTCCCCTCGCCTGACAAAACCATGTACGGCTACAGGCCCATGCAGTCCACTGACGAGCGAGCAGGGTCTTCTGCAACAAGCCCAGCGGCTTAGCGATGAATTACCTAGGTCTGTTACACGAACTCAAAACAGCACTAGCAACCTACACCAAGAGTAGTGACGCTGTACAGACCACCATCGAGTAGGAATGTGCGATGCCGATGATGCAGGAGAAGTACGGGATCTGCTAAGATATCTGCTCTGGCGTTGCAGCACGACGTGGCGCTGGCTAGCCGCGATGATGTGGACTTCTTTCAGGCCGTGGCTGCATCGCTCACCAAGCGGGCGCCGGAGGGAGTCCCTTCCCCTGGAAACTAGTGATCGTGCAGTCAAAGTCTTAGGCGACGAGACGCTCTGAACCATCGCGCGGCAGCTGGTCGCAATCGCACGAAATAACGTGACCATCGGCTGGACTCTGCACGAGAACGTGTGGGCATAGTTGCGTGTGTCGGTCAAATGGATTCTTCGCAAGTATTGCTACCTGCCGAACAAGCAAGATAGGACGATCCAGAGGTGCTAGAGCAGGCAGAACTGCTGTCAAAGATATAGGCTTCAGCGTGATCGGTTAGAAATTTCTTCCCAGTAGGAATCGACGATATGATCAACTCGAGATTCGTCTTCTGAGAAGTACGTCCGCAACGCCCATTAGTGATCATCTATCCAGCAGGAATCACTCCTACCTGGTCAGGACGCAGGTCCGCATGGAACCTGAGACCGCAGCAGCTAAGCGGCTAGCTGCGCCGTCCGCAGCACCTTCTCTGGGTCAGAAACAAGCCACTAGCTTCTAGAAAGAGCAAGCTGCCCGGCCTCAACACGCCATCTTGCAAAGAGATCCCACGTGGTAGCGCCATGGTCAGAGGACTCCGTCTGACCATGGCGGATAGGGTAAATGGCAGCCACTGATAGAAGGTCTCAGGACTAGGTAGTCAGGAGCCTGGCGCGTATGCGCTCTATCTCCTCTTCGGAGATGCCTACCTGCCGCAGATACTCTATCGGTCCACCGTAGCGCTCGTCCATATATTCGAGGACCTCGAGCATGACCTCCTTGGTGGGCATGTACTTGGCCAGCTCGCGCTCCCGCTCTTCCCGCTTGTTGGGCTCGCTCTCCAACCACTCCTCCCACTCCGGCGCGAGGCACTCCTGCGTGAGCGCGTAGTCGGCAGCTATCGTTTCGCGATCCACTCCGGCCACCTCGAGAAGAAGCGCGGAGATCAGGCCCGTACGGTCCTTACCCCCCATGCAGTGAAACAGCACCGCCCCTTCGGACGCGTAGGCGATCAGTCTCATCACCTGGGCGACCGAGGCGCCGAAGGTGTCCAGCATCCACTTGTAGTCGTTAGCCAGGGTCGTGAAGTCCTGCCTGGGAGCAGAGGGATCTATGAACGATACGTTGTGGTATCTCACCCCGTGCTCGCCTTCCTTTGCGAACGGGTTGGGGTGTAGTCTGACCTCCTCGGGCATGCGCAGATCTATCACTGTGCGCACTCCATAGTCTAGCAGGGCCTTCCTGCCAGCTTCAGTCAGACGAGCGAGGTTGTCTGCTCTGATCACGGCTCCCCAACGGGTCTCCCCGCCGTAGCAGCTGCTGTAGCCTCCCAGATCCCTGACGTTGAGGCAACCTTCCCATCCAAGCACGCGAACTCTCTCCTCACCTATCGCCATGATCAACTCTCCTCACACAGCTTACAACTCCCATGATTCCATGATATCATGACCTACAATCTTCATCGGTAAGGAGACTTAGGCAGATGGCAGAGATCCAGCCCATAACCCCCTACTTGGACTATCGAGGCAGGGACGACGTCCTCTCCGGGGGCGTCAAGCTCATCCCTATAGACACTCCCAAGGGCCGGTTCAAGGTCTGGACTAAGCGGGTCGGCAACTCCCCCTCGATGCGCCTATTGCTGCTGCACGGCGGTCCTGGTGCCACCCACGAGTACTTCGAAGCTTTCGACTCCTACCTGCCCGCCGCCGGTATCGAGTACTACTACTACGATCAGCTAGGATCTTTCTACAGCGACCAGCCGGACGACCCCGACCTATGGGAAGTACAGCGCTTCGTGGAGGAGGTGGAGCAGGTGAGGAGGACCTTGGGGCTAGACAGAGACAACTTCTATCTCTTGGGGCACTCCTGGGGAGGCATCCTCGCTATGGAGTACGCCCTCCGCTATCAGGAGCACATCAAAGGGCTCATCATCTCCAACATGATGGCCTCTATCCCTGCGTACAACGAGTACGCCCACAACGTGCTCATGCCGGCGATGGATCAGGAGGCACTGGCAGAGATCCAACGCTACGAGTCGGAGGGGGACTACGAGAACCCGCGGTACATGGAGCTGTTGATGCAGCACCACTACGTGTACCACGTCCTCCGCATGCCCTTAGAGGAGTGGCCCGACCCCGTCAACCGGGCGTTCGCGCACATCAACCCCAAGATATACGTCCCCATGCAGGGCCCGAGCGAGCTGGGAGCTAGCGGCAAGCTCGAGAGATGGGACCGCACGGCGGACCTGGGAAGGATAGAGGTCCCGACGCTGGTCATAGGCGCCCAGCACGACACTATGGACCCAGAGCATATGAGGTGGATGGCTACCCAGATCCCACAGGCACGCTACCTGCACTGTCCCAACGGCAGCCATATGGCAATGTACGACGATCAGGAGATCTACTGCTACGGGTTGATAGAGTTCATCCTGGACGTCGACACCGGCCGGTTCTAGCACCCGTCAACCAGACCCATCTCGTGGGCTGGCTCAAGTGCCCAGCAGATGGGCCGCCAGCCCCAAGAGCCCTCCCCCCAGCACGAGCCAGGCGGAGTTTACGCGCCAGCGGATCAACATCACCGCCGCGCCCAAGGCCATAGCAGCAGTCAGGGGATCCACTACTGCCGAACGCCCTAGCTCCAAAACGACGGCCGCCATCAGTCCCACGGCAGCCACGTTCACGCCATCGAGCAGGCCACGCATCCAAGGGGATTGCCGTAGCTTAGGGATTATCGGGTTGGTGATGGCCACGAACACGAACCCCGGCAGGAATATACCCACGGTGGCCAACAACGCCCCAGGCACTCCGCCCAGTACATAGCCGATGAAGGTGGCAGTAGTGAACACCGGGCCAGGTGTTACCTGCCCCACGGCCACGGCGTCCAGCAGCTGAGCATTGGTCAGCCACCCTAGACGCTCCACGAAGTCGTTGCGCAGGAATGCCAGCAGCACGTAGCCACTACCGTAGAGCACCGCACCTATCTTGAGGAAAGTCAGGAACAAGCCCGCTAGACTGAAGGTCGTACCCGAGGAGATGACCACCGGCAACCAAACGAGGGGCATCACCCCCAGCGTCGCGCGACGCAGCTCCCACAACCGTCGAGAGTTCTCGATCACCATCACGAGCAAGCCCGCGCCAAACATAAGGGCTATCTCGTTGACCCCCAGCAGGTACAGCGCTACCACCGCAACGCCCAACACCGCCAGCAGAGGGCTCTTGATCGCTGTACGTGCGAGCCCCCATAACGCCTGCAGCACCACCGCGATGATCAACGGCTTGATGCCGTACAGCAACCAAGCCGCCTGAGGGGTAGTGCCCCAGCGGACGTAGACCCAGGCTATCGCCAGGACTACCAGCATCGCCGGGAGTATGAAGGCCACGCCCCCCACTATCAGGCCGGGCCAGCCGGCTCGCCTGTACCCCAGATGGATCGCCATCTCCGTGGAGTTGGGACCAGGGATGAGGTTGGTGGCGCCTAGCAGGTCCAGGAACTCCTGGTCTGTCAACCAACAACGCCGCGTTACCACCTCGTCCCGCATCATCGCTATGTGGGCCGCTGGTCCCCCAAACGCTACGCAGCCCAGCTTGAAGAACAGGCGGGCGACCTCCAAGATTACTCCGCGGCGGTCACTCCTCGCCACCTCCGTCGCGGCCAAGCCTTACCTCCTAGCCGGTCAGTTTACAGGTCACGCTATTATCCCATACATGTATGGTGTACGCACATTCCAATAATGTGTATTACAAATATTGCATAATTGCTATATTTATAATACAATAGTAGTCGACAGGAGGGTCTGCGGCCGCAGAGTAGTCGCAGTAACATCAAGGAGGAGAGCATGGCAGGCAATTGGAGGGCACCAAGAGGCTTACTCGTAGAGAGTTCCTCAGGTTCATCCCCGCCACCGGGCTGGCTCTAGGATTCCTTCCGGGTACATCGATCTTAGCCAAGGGGCGGCCATCACACCCCAAGGGAAGGCGTAGGCGCAGGGCGCTGGCGCCCAACGAAAACTACACGACCTCCTGGCTGGGCAACACCTTCAGTGGGGCCGACAACAAATGGGTCCAGGACTACATCGATGAGATGGAGGTATCCCCCGATGGTGCGGTATACACTGCTGCGGCATGGGATGAGGCAGGCAGATGCTGTGGAGTTTATAAGGACGGCGACGTCAACTCCAAGCTCATCCAGCAGTACAACGGCCAGGGAGGGCACACAGCTTGGGGCTGGGGAACCGCCGGGGAAAGCGTGGCCATAGACGACCAGAAGATATACCTCATTAACACCTCGGGAGAGCTGGTGACATTCGACCGGGCGAATCTCTCCTATCTATCTACTCATCAGATAGGAGAGGCCGTGGGTGCTACCGTCAAGGGGAGCGAGCTGTACGTCGTGCGCCAGGACGGTACCATCGACATCTACGATAAGGTCACTTTAGACCACCTGCACTCTTTCCAGGTGGATGGAGCGAGGGACCTGGCGATCGACGATCAGGGCAACATCTGGGTGCTGGCAGGCGACCAAATCCAGGGGTACAACTATGATGGCAATCCCCTGGGCATGCAGATCCCCGACCCGGGTAGGCCTAGGGCTTTGTCCATCGACCACGTAGGTCGCCTGGTGGTGGCCGACAATGGTCCAAGGCAGCAGGTGCTGTTCTACGAGCTCTATCCGCAGCCCAGGCTGGTGCAGACCTTTGGAGATGAGGGAGGACTGGCTTCTGGAAGGCCGGGGGAGGTCACTCCGTCCAAGCTGTTCAACCTGGCGGGAGCGGGCACCGACTCTCAGGGCAACCTGTACGTCGGGCTCAGCGGCGGCCTATGGGACGGCACGATCATACGCAAGTACGGCACTCAGGGCGATCTGCAGTGGGAGGTGATGGGGCTCCATTTCCTAGACCTAGTGGCAGTCGACCCCAGGTCCGACGGGGCACACGTGTACGGCGCTGAGGAGCACTACATACTTGACCTGGACGCGCCACCGGGAAGGGAATGGAAGCTCAAGGGCTACACCCTGGACCCGATAGCACAGGCGGACGATCCTCGCGCGAGCTCAGAGGACGTTACCGTGCATGTGGCCTTTGCGCGCAGGGTGAATAACCAGCTACTACTTTTCATGAACGCTCAGCTAAACAGTCCCATCTATGTGTACAGACCGAAGCCCCACACCGAGTTCTTCACCCTGGCGTACACCTATGAGAGGCAGCTGGACGGATGGGGCACGTTCGCCGACTCCCAGGGTGCTATCTGGGAGTCCGGGAGCAACAAGGTGGCCAGAACCCCGATCGTCGGATGGGACGATCAAGGCAACCCAGTGTATGGAACTCCCATGGTATGGGAGGTGCCCACGCCTTATGAAGTCGTGCAATGGGTCAACTATATCCCCGAGACCGATACTCTGTATGTGGCCGGCTATACTCCTGACAAGCAGGAGGAGACCTGGGGCATCATAGGCAAGGTCATGTCCCGATTCGATGGCTGGCTAGCAGGCAACAGAACCCCTACCTGGACCATAGACGTGCCACACGACTTCAGAGAGGATGCCGACCCGAGGGTGATCATCAAGTCCGCCTACGTGGAGGGCGACTTCATTTTCATGCACGGTGTGTTCACTGCGGGCAGGGTGTGGATCTATAAGGCAGAAGATGGCACGTTCTTCCAGTACTTGGTACCGGGCGACACAGTGGGAGGCCCAGGACCAATAGGGTGGGGAGATATGGTCAACTCCATCAACGCCTACAGGCGACGCAACGGAGAGTACCTGGTGTTCGTCGAGGAGGATTATCGCGCTAAAGTGCTGATGTATCGCTGGCGACCTAACTATAGCTGAACTCACCCCACACTACCCCATACTCCTGCACCCTGGGGCGGCCTAGGCCGCCCCAGAGCCATATACCCTTTATTCACAGGGTCTCCACAGGCTTCGAGCTAGCTCCTCGGCTCTTGAAAGGGCTGTGCCTTCGTCGCTTACCCAAGACCAAAATTGAGAAGTGGTATCTTACAATCCAGATATATTTATTTATACAATCTTCCACTAGTCTTATAATAGGTAATCGTTCTACTCTAAGCTTGGGGAAAGTTGCATGGACATATTCGCGCTAAGAGACCAGATAATCGATAACTACCAGCGCTACTATAAAAGCCTGATCAAGATCCAAGACGCGTGGATCGAGCGGTTCGTGCAACAGGAGCTTGACAAGGGCTTGGTGTGGCCAGATGCAGTCCTGCAACTCAACCCTTCGTACGAGC
The DNA here is from genome assembly GCF_059335935.1 of Thermobaculum sp. T2p. NCBI lineage: Bacteria > Bacillati > Chloroflexota > Chloroflexia > Thermobaculales (SeqCode) > Thermobaculaceae (SeqCode) > Thermobaculum (SeqCode) > Thermobaculum sp. T2p. Next base: position 17,771 of record NZ_JANZYQ010000007.1, on the reverse strand, counting down.
CGGCCCACACCCTAGAGGAGTTGGCCCAGCAGGGGATCATCACCTCGGAGACGGCACGATTCTTTGATCCCCAACTCAGGTTGTATCACCATCAGGAGGCAGCGGTCCACAAAGCGGCTAGAGGAGAGTCTTATGTGGTGAGCACCGGCACGGGTTCCGGGAAATCCATGACCTACCTAGTCCCCATAGTGGATTACATATTCAGGCATAATCCCCAGGAACGCTCAGTGAGGGCCGTGATCATCTACCCCATGAACGCCCTGGTGAACAGCCAGTTGGAGGCCCTTAGACGCTTTAAGAACAGATGGCCCGATTGCCCTGTGACCTTCGCCAGATACACAGGACAGGAGAGCGAGGAGGACCGCAACGGGATCATCAACAACCCTCCCCACATCCTGCTGACCAACTACGTGATGCTGGAGTACATGCTGCTGCGACCGCAGGAGAGGCCTATACTAAGCCGGACCACATCTCAATTGGGGTTTATAGTAGTGGACGAGCTCCACTACTACCGGGGTAGGCAGGGAGCGGATGTGGCTATGCTGCTGCGGAGGCTAAGGGCCAAGAGCGCGAGGGACATCACGTTCATAGGCACCTCTGCCACACTGACCACCAGCGGCAGCCGCGCCGAGCGCAGGGAACAGATAGCCCAGATAGGAGCCCGCATCTTCGGCGTCAAACTAGGGCAGGACGCGGTGATAGAGGAGAAGCTGCAGCGCATAGCCCTCTCTTCGGTACCTCGCACCCAGCAGGAGCTGGTCGAGGCTGTGCTGTCACCTACGCCACCAGCGGAAGAGGCCAGTGTGCGTGCTCATCCCCTCACCGCCTGGGTGGAGCACGCCTTCGGCATCAGGGAGGAAGAGGAAGGCTGGCTCGTGCGGCGCGAGCCCAGGAGCTATCAGGATGGTCTGCAAGAGCTGAGTAGGAGCTCGGGGCTGCCCGAAGATCAGTGCAACAGGCAGCTCAAGGCGTTGCTGGACGCCGGCAGCAGCGCGCAGACCCCGTCGGGTGATCCCGTGCTCGCGTTCCGCCTACACCAGTTCTTATCATCCGGTAAGACGCTCTATGGTCCCATAATGCCTCCCTCTACCAGGCTGCAGCACCTCACTTTCGATGGTCAGCAAAGATCCCCAAGGGATCCGCAGGTAGCCCTGTTCCCTATGGTCTTCTGCCGGGAATGCGGCCAGGAGTACTATATGGTCACCAAGCTGTCCTCGAGCGCTGCTGGTGAGCTGGAGCTTAGGCAGCGCTCGCCCAGGCTACTGCCGATCACCAGTGAGGAGGAAGAGGACGGCGAGGAAGGTTATGTCGCCATAGCGAACGACGAGCTGTGGAGCGGGCACGAGGAGGACCTGCCCGATGAGTGGCTCGAGGATGGTCCATACGGACCGAGACTCAAGTCCAGCTACAGGAAATACAAGCCTCAGCGGATATGGATTCACCCAAACGGTAATGGGTATAAGCTGGAGGGGCTCGATGACGCCATGGCCTGCTGGTTCATCCCCAGACCCTTCGTGCTGTGCCTGCGCTGCATGACGACGTTCGACCCCAGGGAGGGTGACTTCGCCAAGCTGTCCACTCTGAGCCAGGTGGGGAGGTCCACCGCCACCACCATCCTTACGAGCGACGCCGTGCTCTACATGGCTGACTTGGGAGAGGAGCCAGAGGCCCAGAAGATCCTCAGCTTCACCGACGTTCGTCAGGATGCCTCGCTGCAGGCAGGCCACCTCAACGACTTCGCCCAATTAGTCACAGTGCGCGGAGCCTTACTGAGGGCGCTGGAGCAGCACGGTCGTCTGGAGGCTTCAGATCTTGGGCGAAGGATCTTCGAGGCCCTGGACCTCCAGCCAGAGGAGTTCATGAGGAGCGAGGCCCAAACACAGACCGCTTACTCAAGAGCTCGGGATGCGATGATTAACCTACTGCAGTACCTGGCGCTCACCGACCTGCGATCTGGCTGGCGCTTGTCCCTGCCTAATCTGGAGCAGTGCGGGCTGGTCAGGATCACCTACAGGGACCTCGAAGGGATCAGTGGGGAGGAGCAGGCCTGGCAAGGACTGCCTTTCTTCGAGGAAGCATCTCCCCAAGAGCGGCAGGCGGTGCTGCGCCACGTCCTGGACTACCTGCGCCAGAGATTGGTCATTCGCTCCGACCACCTCCAACGCGAATGGCTGCGCAGCAAGCTCTGCACCAACACCACAGAGTACCTGAAGGACAACTGGGCGCTGACCCCCGAGGATATCTACATTACATCCAAGATCGCCCTGCTGCCGGGCGCTCAGGTGCCCAAGTCCGGAGAGAACGGCAGAGACACCATAAGCCTAGGCGCGCGATCGAAGGTGGGCAAGTACCTACGGAATAAGGTGGGCAATCACCTGGAGGTCGAGGAGCTCGAGGGGGTGATAAAACAGCTATGCCTCCAGCTGGACGGCAGCCTGTTCTACGTCCTCAAGTCGGGTGGCGAGCCCTGGGGCGTCATGATTAACCTGGACCAGCTCCTGTGGGAGCCCGGCGATGGCACTCCGCCCTCACCCAATCCCATAAACCAGAAATCAGTGCACAAGGTGCGCACAGAGCATCTCAAGGAGCGCACAAGCAACTACTTTACCCACCTATACAAGCAACGTGCCCAGAGCATGAAGAAGATTCGCGCCGGCGAACACACCGGACAGGTGGACCCGGAGCGGAGGCGCCTGAGAGAGGACCAGTTCAGAAGAGGTGAGCTGCCCATCCTGTACTGCTCGCCCACCATGGAGCTGGGCATAGACATAGCGGATCTGTCGGCGGTGCATATGCGCAACGTGCCACCCACTCCCGCCAACTATGCTCAGCGCAGCGGACGTGCCGGCCGAGGGGGCAAACCAGCCCTCATCCTCACATTCAGCAGCGAGGGCAATCCGCACGATGCCTTCTTCTTCCGCAGGAAGGACAGGATGATCCACGGTGCGGTGCTGCCCCCGAGGATCGACCTCTCGAACCAGAAGCTGATCGAGTCCCACATCCACTCCATATGGCTGAGCACGATACAGGTGGGCTTGGGCAAGAGCATAGGTGACGTGCTCAACATAGAGCAGGAGGGTTACCCCATACAAGCACAGCTGTGGGAGGACATAGAGCGTCTCACGCGTAACCACCTGGAGGAGATAGTGCGCACAGCCAAGAAGATGGTGGAGCACACTCCAGATGCCCCTCCAGAATGGTTCAAAGAGGACTGGATACGGGACATAGTTATCAACTCTCCACAGGCATTTGACAGGGCTTTCGACCGCTGGAGAGATCTGTACGGCACAGCCCAGAGGCAGCTGCAGGAGGCTCTAACCAAACAGAGCTTCCCAAGGTTGAGCAAGAAAGAGAGGGATAAACTGGAGAGACAGCAGAGGGAGGCCAATCGCGAGATCGATCTGCTGCTCAACCAGGCCGAAGAAGAAGACATGTCCGAGTTCTACCCCTACAGGTACCTGGCCTCCGAGGGCTTCATCCCATCCTACAGCTTCCCCAACCTGCCGGTGCGGGCCCTTGTACGCACCGAGGACAAGTTCCAGGTTATAGAGAGGCGCAAGAGCCTGGGAATCACGGAATTCGGACCGCTCACCTTTATCTACCACGAAGGGAAGAAGCACAGAGTGAGGTACTGCTTTGTACCAGCAGGAGGTATAGAGAGGTACATCAGCAGGGTCCTGGTCTGCAAGGCCTGCGGCTACCTATACGACACGGAGGTGGACACCAGGCAGGTCTGCCAGCAATGTGGTACTCTCCTGGACGGCACCAGCTCGCAGCTCATCGACCATTTCATGGAGCAGCCCACTGTGCGGACGGTGCCCGAGAGCCACATAAGCTCCTCGGAAGAGTACAGGGTCAGGAGAAACTTCCACGTGGAGACCTACTACCAGGTCGCCGAGGACAAACGATCGCAAAGGTTCATCGTGAAGGACAGGAACGGCGATACCCTCTTGGAGCTACAGCACATCCCGCAGGGCGAGATCTATAGAGTCAATATGGGATCCACCCCGCGGAGAAGGGAGCAGGGCTTCAGGATAGATAGCCTCTCCGGTGAGTGGCAGCCACCCGACGACAACGGTCACCAGAGCGAGCAGAGGGGCAACTTGATCACCGGCGTGCACCCGTATGTGCGCAGCACCAGCGACATCCTCCTAGTGGCTCCCTCGGCACAGGAGGACGCGAACGAGGTCCGGATGTACACGCTGGGCACGGTCCTTCACAGAGCCATACAGATCCACTACGAGCTGGAGGAGGAAGAGCTAGGGCTGAGCTTCATTGGGCAGCAGGAGCACTCCAAGATCCTGCTGTACGACCCCTCCGACGTTGGGGCAGGTGTGTGGGAGCGCCTGCTGAGCTCGCAGGAGGACCTGCGAGCGGTTGCCAGGCTGGCGCTGGAGATTTGCCACTACGACCCCGATACGGGAGTTGAGATACCAGAGTGGGTCAAGCGCTGTGCCTTGGCGTGCTACGACTGTCTGCTGAGCTACGGCAACCAGCAGTATCACCACATGCTGGACCGAAGGAAGGTGCGCCAGACCCTCCTGGCGCTCGCGGGCAGCACGGTCGAGCCCGTGGGCGCCGTGTCCCGGGAAGAGCAGTACAGGCAGCTGCTGCAGGTAGCAGACTCCGAGCTGGAGGGGCAGTTCCTTACCTACCTGTACAAACATGGCTTCAGGCTGCCCGACCACGCGCAGTACAGGCCTTCCCGCGACGTCTACGTCCAGGCGGACTTCTACTACGACCGTGAGGGGATACCTGGGATATGCGTGTTCGTTGATGGGCCGCATCATGACAAGCCCGAGCAGGCTCAAAAGGACGCCCAAGTAAGGGCCCAGCTGCGGGACCTGGGCTATGCAGTGGTGACCATCAGGTACGATCGCCCCATGAGCGAGCAGATAGAGGACTACCCAGAAGTATTCGGCAGAGGATAAATACCCCTGGAGGATATAAAGTTGATCAGGGTCAGTGACAACCGCAGGTTTTTGGTACAAGACGACGGCTCTCCTTTCTTCTACCTGGGAGATACCGCCTGGGAACTCTTCCACCGCTGCACGCGCGAGGAGGCAGAGATGTACCTACGCGATCGTGCCGCCAAGGGCTTCACCGTTATCCAAGCAGTGGCCCTCGCTGAGCTGGATGGCCTCACCGTCCCCAATCCCAACGGCGACCTGCCATTGCTGGACAAAGATCCCACTCGCCCCAACGAGCCCTACTTCAAGCACGTGGACTCTATAGTCGAGCTCGCCGCCTCCCTGGGATTGTACATAGGCATGTTACCTACCTGGGGCGATAAGTGGAACAGGAAGTGGGGAGTCGGTCCCGAGATCTTCAATCCAGAGAACGCCAGGAATTACGGCAGATGGCTTGGACAACGCTACAAGGACGCCCCCATCATCTGGATCCTGGGAGGCGATCGACCGATCGAGTCCGAGTCCCACAGGCAGATAGTCCGGGCTATGGCGGAGGGACTGCGCGAGGGGGATGGCGGTAACCACCTAATGGGGTTCCACACTTGGGGACAGCACTCCTCCTCCGACTACCTGCATGAGGAAGAGTGGCTCGACCTGCACATGTGCCAGAGCGGCCACGTACGCAACATCGGCAACTGGCGATGGATAGAGAAGGACTACTCTCTACAGCCCACTCGCCCCTGCATGGATGCCGAGCCCGGCTACGAGGACATGGCCTCCCAGTTCAAGCTGGAGGAAGGCTACCTAGACGATTACGATGTGCGCAAGGCCCTCTACTGGGCACTGTTTGCAGGCGCGCACGGTCATACCTATGGCTGCAACCCCGTGTGGCAGATGTGGCTGCCGGGGAGAAACCCCATGCTGGCCACCCGTAGATCCTGGTACGAGGCGCTCCACCTGCCGGGATCCTCTCAGGTGCAATATGCCCGCTGGCTCCTACTGTCCAGACCCTACCTCTCGCGCATACCGGATCAGTCCGTCATCCTGTCGGAGGTAGGCGAGAACACCCATCACGTTAGAGCCACCCGCGATGCTCATGGTTCCTACCTCATGGTGTACATTCCATCCGGCAGGACCGTGGACATCGATCTGGCCCCCCTGCGAGGGGAGAGGGTGAGCGCCTGGTGGTACGACCCCCGCAGGGGCACCGCCCAGCACATAGGCATCATGCCCAAAGGCCCCCATATGGCCTTCTCCCCACCAGGAGGGGGACCCGACTGGGTGCTGGTGCTGGACGACGCTGAGGCCCACTTCCCACGTCCCGGACAGCCCTGGCCAGCCGCTAAGGACTCCTCGGGAAGATGATGATCCCGCAGGCAGAAGACCACAAGAATCTATCCCAGCCTCCTCAGGAAGACTGGGAGGTTAGCTCCTGGCCCTCAGGCCTACCGAGTATCTCCGACTCTATCCTCTCCCTGATCATGTCCCGAGCCCTTCTGTAGGCTTGTAGCCTCTCTTCCTCACTACCTTCGGCGCTAGAGGGATCAGGAATGGACCAATGCAGTCTTGTACCCCCACCAGGGAAGTACGGACATGACTCCCTGGCCTGGTCGCAGACGGTGATTATGTAATCCCAGCGATCGCCGAGATAGCGATCTAACGCCTTGCTCTGTTGCCCAGATATATCCACCCCAACCTCGGCCATGGCCCTGATAGCTAGCGGACTCACCTTGGTAGCAGTTGTACCAGCGCTGTGGGCCTCGAATCTGTCTCCAGCCAGGTGACGCAGCCAACCTTCCGCCATCTGGGAGCGTGCCGAGTTGTGAGTGCACAGAAACAGGACCCTAAATCGACGGTCAGACATTTCTCTCCTCCTTAGCTAAGCAGCGAGCGCATCACCACCAGGTAAAGCCACCCAAGCGCTATCGTGGCCGGCACGGTCAGCATCCAGGAGAGCATTATGTTACCCGCGAGACCCCAACTGACCGCGGTGGTCCTGCGCGTGACCCCCACTCCCACTATCGAGGAGGTGATCGCGTGCGTAGTGCTGATGGGAATGCCTAGCTCCGAGGCCACCTGGATGACGGAAGCCCCGGACACCTCCGCAGCGAAACCCTCAACTGGTTTGAGGTCCACCATCTTGATACCGATGGTGCGTATGATGCGCCAGCCGCCATAGGCTGTACCTATGGCAGCCACCGTGGCTGCGGATGCCGCCACCCACAGCGGCACCACCAGCTCCTCCCACCCAAAATGCAGCGTCATCGCCAGCGCGAGCACTCCCATGGGCTTCTGCGCATCGTTCCTCCCATGGCTGAAGGCCATGTACGCAGCCGATAGCCTCTGCAGATGGGCAAAGAGCCTGTTGGCCTGCCTTCTTCTCATACCCCTACAGAGCCAGTAGATCAGCGTGATGAGCAGCATACCTCCTATGAATCCGAGGCTAGGGGAGGTGAAGATTGCCAGCAGCACCTTCGTCACTCCCTGCCACTGTACTACATCCAGACCAGCGGTGGCGATGCCAGCCCCCACCAGCCCTCCAACCAGACCGTGCGTCTCGCTCACAGGTATCCCGAAGCGGTAGGTGATAAGGCTCCAGGACATGGCACCAGCGAGAGCGGCCACCACCGTTAGCAGCGTGAGCACCCCCGGGTCCACGATCCCCCTACCGATCGTCACCGCCACGGCCGTGCCGGTCATACCACCCAGCAGGTTGAAGGCGCCAGCCATGAGGACCGCGGCTCTGGGAGAGAGCACTCTGGTCCCCACAGAAGTAGCGATCGCGTTGGCGGCATCAGTGAACCCTCCGACGAAGGCGTACACGTAACCCAGGCACATCGCAAGCAGAAAGAGCACTATGCCTTCGCTCAAGAGCATCCTCCCAACCTATCTTCTCACCGCCCCCAGCACCCATATGGTCACCAACACGCAGGTGATGATAATGATCATAAGCTCCCCTCCACCAGACCTGATGACCGGATACCACTTGCTGAGCCCTAGAGAGATGGTTATCCCCAGCAGAGCCCCAAGGCTCACTATCAGGACCAGTAGACCGACCGCCCCCCTCAGTCCTCCCAACCTGTCTATGAACCCAGGATCCATCCAACGACCCTCCCAAGTACAGGACACATCTTCTCTAGATGATAGCAGGAAAACACCTTGTCGAGCATCTAGGGCCCGCGGACGCTCGCTAGGAGAGGAAAAGCGTCCGCGGGCCTGACAGTAGCGATGCCTAGCAGCAAGGCGGGCAGCATCCGCCGCAACAGCCATCGTCACAGCAGAAATCGTACATGGCGCACCTCCTTTCAGCAGGGATCACGGGAGCTCCAAGCACGGACATTACATCGATGTTTATCGATATAAAGGGTCACAAAATACACCTCACTTATCCATGGATACGAGCTCCCCCAGGCATACGAGGGCATCCTTCACTCTGGGCCTCTGGATCTTGTAGTACATCCACGTGCCTTGCCTATGGGCAGTCACCAGCCCAGCCTTGCGAAGGATCCCGAGGTGGTGCGAGATGGTGGGCTGCCCCAAGGGAAACCTGTCGACCAGCTCGCAGACACATACCGGTCGCTCGCTTGCTGCCAAAAGCTTGAGTATGCCCAGGCGAGTGGGATCGGCCAGCGCACGTAGCAGGGAAGCCTCCTGCTCGAGCTCCTCCCTCTCCAACAGGTTCTGGGGATCACCCCCAACGCAGATGCACTCGCGATCGTCTTGTCCAGTGGCCACGTACTCCATAACGTCCTCGCTTGGCTGATACTAACACAAATATCGAAGTTTGTCAATATAGTGACACACGACATCTGGGTCGTCTCAGAGGTGGCCGCTTACAGCGTAGCGGCCACCTCTGCCTGCCGCCTCATGTAGTGCACGGCGGCCACCCCGAACAGCAGGGCAAATCCCAGCGATATCAGGAGATCTACCACCAGGCGGGTGCCCACCGACGGGCTCCGCAGCACGGAGGCTGTAATGCCGTCCATCAGCCAGTACGTCGGCAGTATCCGGATCCAGCGACCGAGCTCCCCCTGCGAATTGGCGGTCAACAACGGGTTGGCCAGGAACACAGGTAACATGTAGGCGAAGACGCTCAGCCCAGAGAACGCTTGCACCGCCCCTTGCGAGCGCAGGATACTGCCCACCAGTAAACCAAGGACCACGCTGAAGAGCGTGCCCGCCAGGATGAACAGCAGCAACCATGACAGGTACGTACCGGTCTGCCACATGATGACCAGCACCAGGAGAGACATGACCAACTGGTAGGCGCCCGCCACGAGCGCCTTAGCTAGCACTATATCCCACCAGGAAGCCGGTGAGACCATTAATACCTTAATGGTCTTCTTCTCGACCTCCTCCACTAACAGCCACGGTGCCAGCATGGACCCCAGCACGAAGGAGAAGGCAAGGGCAGTGACCAGGTAGAACTTGTTGATATCCGCCACTGGGCTGGAGCGCGGAGGGTTGACCACCTGAGCCTCTATCTGGATAGGATCGGGCGCTAGCAACCCCCTCGCATAGTTCACCAGAGCGGCCTGCAGGAGCTGGGCCCGAGACTCACCCACCTCATCTCCATCCAGGTACAGGCGGACGATCGGGCGCTCTCCGGCTCGCACGGCCTGCTCGAAGCCCTCCGGCACCACCAGGCCGACCGCGTAGGAACCGTCACGGTTCGGCCCAAATGCCCCGGCGACCTCCTCGGGAGAGTCAGCAAGCGTCACCCTGACGTCGCCGAACCCTTGGGACACCACTCCCGCGAGGCCCGCATCGGCGCCCTTGTAATCCGGGTCGTACACCAGCAAGTTAGTCACAGTCTCCCGACCTATGATCCTGCCCATGAACAGGAAGAAGGCCGACATGACCGGTACCATCAGCACCACTATCAGCAGCTGCTTGTTGAGCAGCACCTCCAGGACGTCTTTTCTAGCTATAGCCAGGATCGCACGCGAGTTCATACCCACACCTCCAGATCGATCATTCTAGCTTAGCACCAGCCACCCGAAGGAACACGTCCGCCAGGGAGTCCTCCATCGTGTGCGCCGACCGCACACGCCCTCCAACTATCCAGCTCATGAGTCGGCTCACCTGCCCTGGATCGTCCAGATCCAACACCTGCTCTTCAAGATCCTCATCCAATAAAACCCGCATCCGCCGCTGTGCATGCTGCAGGCGCAGCTCGAGGGGCGTACCGATCGCCACCACTCGCCCTTCCACCATGAACCCCAGGCGATCGCATAGCTTCTCGGCCTCCTCCATGTAGTGGGTAGTTAGCAGGATGGTGGTTCCCGATCTTCTGAGCTCGAGAACGGCTGCGTGTACCACCGCGGTCGCAGCAGGATCCAACCCCCTGCTGGGCTCGTCCAGGAAGAGCACCTGTGGACGATGGATCAGCGCCCGTGCTATCATCAACCTCTGCCTCATGCCGCTGGAGAAGCTAGCGACCTTGTCTGCAGCACGATCCTTTAAACCCACTAGCTCCAGCACCTCATCTACCCTGCTGAGATCGACCCCATACAAACCACAGGCAAACTCCAGGTTCATCCGAGCCGACAGGCGCTCGTAGAGCAGCTGCTCCTCGAACACTACGCCTATACAGCGCTGCAGCAGAGCCCTGTCCCGAACCACGTCGCAACCGGCTACCCTGGCATCACCCTCCTGCGGTGCGATCTGGCCGGTCAGGACCCTGATGATGGTAGTCTTGCCAGCGCCGTTGGGACCCAGCAGCCCGAATATCTCCCCTCGGCGCACTTCGAAGCTGACACCGTCCAAGGCGCGCTTGGGCCCGAAACACCGCACCAGACCCCTAACCTGTATCGCTGACTCCTCTTCCACATTGCACCTCCGACTCCGTAGCTACAAGCTAGTGTAAGCTTTGGCGAGCGTCGGGACCATAAGAAAGCCATGAGAGGAGCTATTCAGGACGTGACAGGATCATATGTCGGGCCAAATGGAGCAGCTACAGGCTGTGCTAGAATAGTGCACCGAGAGCAGAGGGTGGCCATGCTGTGCTTGGAAGGGCTTGAGAAGATAGATGGAGGCCGCACCGTGTTGGCGATCGACTCCCTGCAGCTCGCCGACGGTGAGGTGTTGGCCGTGGCCGGGCCCGGAGGCAGCGGCAAGACCCTGCTCATACACCTGCTGGGGGGGCTAGTGATCCCAAGCAGGGGCAGGGTGCTGTTGGACGGCGAGGACGTCCATAGATCTCCAAGGGCTCGCTCCAGGATAGGCTTAGTGTTCGAGGAAGACCTCCTGTACGATCGCCTGAGCGTAAAGGCCAACGTGCTAATGGCCTGCAGGCTGCACGGCGTGCCGGACCAACAGGCGATGGAGGCGCTCAGCCAGCTTGGGCTAGACGATCAGGCAGGAACCACCGTAAGCAAGCTCTCCGCCAGCGGTAGGAGAAGATTAGCGCTGGCCCGTGCCCTGGCGCTCAGACCTAGGTTGCTACTGCTCGACCAGCCCTCGCTGCGCACCGACTTCGACACCAGGGAGTTGCTGTCCCAGCTGCTGAGGCAGCGAGCTGCAGAGGGGGGCATAACGATCATAGCGGAGGAGGATGTCTCCTGGGCGGGCAAGCTTTGCACCCAGATACTGGAGCTTTCTAATGGTAGGATTGTAGCGCGCTCCAGCACAACCGACACCAGCAGAGAGCGACATGTGCCCTACAGGATACCTGGACGTAAGGGAGACCACATCATGTTCTTCGATCCAGCCGACGTGCTGTACATCACCACGCGGGATGGCCAGACCATCCTGCGCACGGACACTGACGAGGCGTACACACAGCTGACGCTTCAGGAGCTTGAGTCCAGGCTAGTGGGTAGGGGGTTCTTCCGTGCCCACAGGGCTTACCTAGTCAACCTACAGCACGTCAAGTCCGTGGTGCAGTACACCCGCAACAGCTTCAGCCTGCAGCTGGACGACCCGGCGGGCACGATGGTGCCCCTCAGCAAGCAGTCCGAGAAGGAGCTCCAGGATCTCCTGGGGTACTAGCCTCCAACATCCTGGACAGCTCTTGACACCATACCGATGCATCTCTATCATGCCCTCTAGCATCAACACCTTCTAGGAGGATGGTATGTCCTTACTGCAACAGCTTGTCGATAGCCTATCAGGGGGGAGCGTGGAGGTGATCGATCTCACCTCGCCCCTCTCGGAGAACACGCCGGTCATCCAGCTGCCCCCACCTTTTGCCAACACCCAGAGCTTCACACGACGGGTGGTCAGCAAGTACGATGACAAGGGCCCGGCCTGGTTCTGGCATGACATAAGCTTGGGCGAGCACGTGGGAACGCACTTCGACGCTCCGATCCACTGGATCACAGGTAAGGATGGCGCGGATGTGGCCAGCATACCATTGCGCCACCTAGTGGCGCCTGCCGTAGTAATCGACAAGAGCAGCGAGTGTGCTGAGAACCCAGATTTCTTGCTGGAGGTCGAGCATATAGAGCAATGGCAGGAAGAGCACGGTCCCCTACCTGAGGGATCATGGCTGCTCTTCCGCTCTGGCTGGGACGCCAGAGCAGGTAGCCCGGAGGCTTTCCTCAATGTGGACGAGAGGGGATCGCACACCCCAGGCGTGTCCGTGGAATGCGCTAGATGGCTTGCAGAGAGATCTCCCATTATCGGTATAGGGGTGGAGACCGTTGGTACGGACGCCGGGCAGGCAGGTTCGTTCGACCCTCCTTTTCCCTGCCACGCATTCCTGCTGGGAGCAGGCAAGTACGGCCTAACACAGCTTGCTAACTTAGCGAAGCTTCCTCCCAAAGGAGCCTTATTGGTAGTGTGTCCACTGCCCATAGTTGGAGGTACGGGTAGTCCCGCTAGAGTACTGGCGTTGGTCGAGAGGTAAGATATGGAGAGAAGGGTCTACGACGCAGTCGCTGAGACGCTAGCACAGCTTGGGGTACATACCTTCTTTGGGCTAATCGGTAGTGGCAACTTCCACGTTAGCAACTCACTATGTTCCTGGGGCGCAGACTTCGTAGCGGCTCGCCACGAGGGCGCAGCGATCACCATGGCGGATGCTTGGGCTAGGTGCACTGGGCAGGTAGGGGTTTGCACGGTCCACCAGGGACCTGGACTAACCAACGTAATGACAGGACTAACGGAAGCTGTCAAGAGCCGCACGCCGCTCTTGCTGTTGGCAGCGGACACCGCAGCATCCGCGATCCGTTCCAACTTCAAGATAGACCAAGAGGCCCTTGTGCGCTCGGTAGGCGCTATCGCTGAACGGGTGCACGGACCAGCCACGGCGGTGGAGGATACTGTGCGGGCGTGGTGGAGGGCACAAGTGGAGAGGCTTCCCGTCGTGCTGATGCTGCCGCTGGATGTGCAGTCCAAGGCCTTCGAGGGGAAGGTAACCATACCTCCCATACCTCCCATATACCCCGTACGCCCCTCCAGAGAGGCCGTAATGCGAACCCTCTACGCTGTCGAGGCCGCTAGGCGCCCGCTCATCCTAGCCGGTAGGGGAGCGGTAACCTCAATGGCCAGGGACGCCCTAGAAGCGCTGGGAGAGCAGATAGGAGCGCTGCTGGCCACATCGGCAGTTGCCAACGGGCTCTTTTCTGGTAACCCTTGGTACCTCGGCATATCAGGGGGATTCGCCTCTCCTGTAGCCGCCGAACTCATTGCCGGTGCCGACCTAGTGCTGGCGTTTGGCGCATCCCTAAACATGTGGACCACTCGCCACGGTAGGCTCCTCAATCCAGGGGCCACGGTAGTACAGATAGACAACGAGCCTCAGGCGTTGGGGGCACACCACCGGGTGGACATAGCTGTACTAGGGGATGCCAGACAAGCAGCACTGGACATCCTAAGGGAGCTAATTGACCAGGGAGTAACCCTGCAGGGTTGGCGTAGCCAGGAGATCCAAGAGAAGATAGCCCATGGAGCATGGAAGCACGCGCCTTACCAAGATGCCAGCGGTGATGGCCGGATAGATCCACGCACCCTTTCCCGATGCCTCAATGAAATCTTGCCCGAGGAGAAGGTATTGGTCACAGACTCCGGCCACTTCATGGGCTACCCCGCGATGTACATCGACGTCCCAGACGCACAAGGATTTGTGTTCACCCAGGCCTACCAGTCTGTAGGTCTAGGAATGGCCACCGCGATTGGGGCGGCGATAGCCCAGCCAGATAGGCTGACTGTGGCGGCGCTGGGCGATGGAGGAGCTTTCATGGGGCTATCCGAGCTGGAGACCGTGGCGCGCCTGGGCCTTAGGATGCTGATCGTGATCTACAACGACTCCGCCTACGGCGCCGAGGTGCACCACTTCGCCCCCGAGGGCGCGCCTTTGGATATAGTACGCTTTCCTGAGTTTGATTTCGCCCCGCTGGCAGAGGCGGCCGGCCTGAAGGCGACCACAGTAAGGCGATCGGAGGACCTGCAGGCCGTGCAGGCATGGATAGATGAGGGCATGGAAACGCCTATGCTCGTGGATGCCAAAGTAGTGCCAACGGTAGTAGCCGAGTGGCTGGAGGAAGCTTTCAGGGGACACTAACGGGCAGGGTTCTCCCTGCCCATAGAGCACCGGCAGGAACAGCACCTTCCTGCCGTTCCCGGCTAACCCTTACACCTTGTAGGCAAAGCGCGTTGGGTATAGGTCTAGGCAGCCAAGCAAGAGCGTCGTGACAGCGGCACGATAGGCTCTCGGGCTCTGCGTCTCGCGCAGGTATCTGTCGCCGCGGACCCACTGAAACCTCACTCCCTATAGAAGCCCGTACCACGACCAGAGCACCTTAGCCCAACATAAACCATACGTATCTGCTTTGGTAAGAACACCTAGCCCACGATCCCGAGCTACTCTAGGGCGACAGCGTACGCACAACACCTAGAGAAGGGCGCTTTGGCTCGCAGCTGTAACCTACTGTACTCGATAAGAGCATAGACCTGCAGCAAGGTGTTGGGTTCGCGACGCGCAAGAAGAGGGTCGAGCGCGAAGGCTACGCGCGGTAGGGGGTCTGGCGACAAACCAATGGATAGTAGAAGCACCGCCTGATAAATCCCTCTATCCATCGTGATCATCCATCAGAAGCCTCTCTAGAGCGCCAGGATACCTCGTGAGCAGAGAGGCTGGAATGGAAGCCCCTTCCCCTAGCGTCGTAGGGGTATAGGTCCATGCAGGTGAGCATTGTGACTATTGACCTCACGCTCTTCTTGTAGAAGGGACAACACGAGCAAGACGAAGGCCCAAGTAAGGTATATCACCCCTCCAAACGCCCACATGACTATACCTCCCAGCTGCTGATCAAGCAGGGGTGTGAGTCCAAAGGGGTTATGGGGATCTGCGTACACGACGTACACTACATGATCATAGAAAGTAAACAATCCTCCTAAGAGCCCCCCTTCGGCGGCAGCCAGAAGTATGTAAGGGACAACAGCCACCCTGCCCAACCTACGCCGCCCACTTGCAGGATGCAGTACCGGCCACCAGAAGAGCAACCCTGAAGCAAGAAACATAGCATGCTCAAGATAATGGACTATCCCCTCTCCTTGTGCACTATCGTACAACGCTGGTAGATGCCAAACTCCCACAACAAAGATGTATACCGTCGCCGTCACGACAGGACTGGTAACGAAGTGGAATAGGGCCCTGATCCGCGTTTTTGGACGAAAGAGTCTGGGTAGAATTCTACGTGCTGAGTAAGGAAGCGACCATAACAATGGCAATATGGGACGAGATGCCCATATTAGTGGTGGAGCTACTTCCAGCAAGAAGATATGCTCAACCATGTGTACGGAAAACAACTGATCGCTATAAACCTCGAGGGGAGAGAGAAGAGCGATCGCAACAGCGCCTGTGCCCAGCAGATAGCTACACAATTGGAGGCGGGAAGGGGGCTCGATCCTTGCACGGGATCTAAGCTTAGTCCAACCAACGATGTACAACAAGACACCAACAATAAGGGCAATAACTATCCTGAGATCCCACTCCCATGAAACCAACAAAACACTCAGATAGGACATGATCTATACAAACTCCCTTCCAGCCCATAGGGTCTTCACAAAAGCCCAATCGAGCCCTCTCTACTTGCCAGCTAGCAAGGATCGCAGCTCTTTCTCGCTAGCGTACGTAGTGGTGACCACTACAAGATCCCCAGGCTCTAGACGCGTGTCGCCACGCGGGAAAACAACATCTCCAGAGCGATTGATGGATATGACGAGGGCCCCTGCAGGTAGACTAACCTCTCGCAGGCGCTTGTTGGCAAGTGGCGAGGAGGCGCTGATCTTAGCTTCCAGCAGCATAGTTCCAGGAGGCAGATCAGTCGCTCGCCTGACACCCCTCTCCAGAAATCTCCGATAAGCCCTGATAGCGTCACGCACGGTCACCTGCCCCACAACACCCTCGGCAGATACTACCGGAGCCCAGCCCAAAGGCTGGGCTGCAAGTTGTTCCATAGCCTGATCCAGAGGAGCGTTCGGGCTAACAGGCAAGATGTCGGGATCAACCAAGGATTCCATCCGCAAATCTCCCTGGGCATCACCAAGCGCCTCTAGCCGATCACGCGAGACGGCCCCCAGGTATCTACTGCCATCCACAACGCATACTCCGATATAATCACAAGACCGTAGGTGCATCCTAACATCCCTAACCTGCTCACTAGGACCCACCAATGGAGGTACACCCGATACAGCATCGCCAACCACCAACGAGGATAGCAGAGGAAAGCTCATCTGGATGCGATGCGTGGGAGAGCTAGCCCTGTTAGGTAGCTGGCTAGAGTAGATGGTAACGTCCCCAACAACGCTGTAGGACACGGCTACCGCGATCATAGCTGGAGCCAAAAGCGAGAGGTTGCCGGTCATCTCGGCAACCATTAGCATCACGGCTAAGGGCGCGTGGGCTACGCCTCCAAACAGCGCCATCATCCCAACTATGACAAAAGGAGCAGGGGTGATCGGCATATGCGGCAAGAACATGACTCCTAACCTCCATAGACCTGCCCCCACCATACCGCCTATGAACATTCCTGGAGCGAATATACCCCCCGATCCTCCACTACCAATAGATAAAGAAGTGGACAGGATCTTTGCGAAAGGAAGCAACAAAATAAGCCACAATGGTATGGAACGTAGCGAGGGGGTCATAGCTATCTGTAACCATCCATACCCCATATGGAGCACCTGCGGCAACCTAATACCCATCAACCCAACCACGAGGCCACCAACAGCAGGCTTTAGCCAGTTCGGTAGAGACAAGAGTTTGAAGATATCGGATACACCGTAGAATATACGGGCATACAATATACCTACCAAGCCACAAACCATCCCAAGGATAGCGTAGTACAACAGCTGTATAGGAGACGTGAGCGCCAGATCCGGCTGAGAACCAAATATGGGAGTAAATCCAAATAGAGAACCATATATGGTATAGCCTACTATGGAAGCGATAAGTGCCGGCAGCAAGGCCTCGACCTCCAAATCGTGCAGGTACAGTATCTCGGCGGCCAAGACCGCCCCGCCCAGAGGAGCACGAAATATCGCCCCTATGCCAGCTCCTATACCAGCCGCCACAAGTATACGCCGATCCTGAGGGCTCAAGCGCAACCATCCGCCAAGCATCGAGCCAAAACCCGCAGAGATCTGTGCTGCTGGGCCCTCGCGACCAGCCGAACCACCAGTACCTATGGTGATGGCCGAGGCCACCAGCTTGATCAAAGGCACCCTACCCCTCATCCTACCCTGTTTGTGATGAATGGCGGCTATGGCAGCATCGGTGCCATGACCTTCCGCCTCCGGGGCCAGACTAAAGACTATAACCCCAGACAGCAGCCCCCCGGCTGCAACGACCAAGGGAAGCAGCCAAGGACGATGAATCATATGTATCAAAGAAGGAATAGCGCTACCTCCTTC
>NZ_JANZYQ010000006.1:0-107159 GCF_059335935.1 Thermobaculum sp. T2p | reverse complement strand
TGTTGGCCGAGAAGTTGGAGACCACCAGGTAGAGGATGGCGGCAGCTGCCACCAGTCCCACAACCAGCAGTCCCAGGTTTCTTCTCCTCGTGGTGTCTACTGCTACAGCTTGTGCCATTCCCTTGGCAGTATACCACATGGAGGCAGAAACCTGAGAGGACTGTTATTTATACATGTTGCTTAACTCCCTCGCTGTTCTTGCTGTAGGTCTCCACGACATGGTTGACCTCGCCACCCATGAGGAGTATGTAAGAGGAGTAATACATGTAAAGCATCATTAGTATGGCTCCGGCCAACGTTCCGTAGGTCTTGTTGTAGTTACCGAAGTTGTTTACGTATAGAGAGAATATAAGTGTGAAAACTAGCCAGCCAAGAAGGGCTAAGATCGAGCCTGGTGTCACGAGCCTGAGTGGTTGCTTGATATCTGGACCATAGTGATAGATAAGTGCAAAGGCTAATAGAGCTATAAGTATAAGCAAGGGCCATTGAGCTATCTTCCAAGTCCAAGCAAATAGTGTTCCTAAACCAGTGGTACGGGCCAGCCAATCTGCTATCTTAGGGCCAAAGACCGCTAGTATGCCTGCGCTCAGCAGGAGCAGTACAGCGATAATGGATAGCATTATCGATATAAGATACTTCTTCCAGATTGGTCTTGAGTCTTTTATCTCATACACTACATTGAGAGATTCCATGATCGACCTAAAAGCCCCTGATACTCCCCACAGGGCTAGGAGTATAGATACTACGGCACCTGTAGTAAAAGTTCCAGGTCTTATGTTACCTATAAGTCTATCTATCTGTTGCTGTACGAAATCTATAACCTCTACTGGTATGGCTTGCCTGATCTGGGGACGTGATAAGAAGTCTTCTATGAGCTGAGAAGTATCGAATATGCCCAGCACTTTGTCAAATATTCCAAGCATAGATATTAGAAACGTCAGAAAGGGGAAGATGGCAAATATGCCATGATATGTAAGACTGGCTGCAAAATCTCCTAGGTGATCCTCCGAGGCTTCCTTCCAGGCTTGCTTTAGCAGATCTGCCAATCCCATGTGTCTTGCAAGCGGAACCCTAATCTTGTTTCCCAGCTGTTCCAGCTTGTTTAGATACGGAACCAGAAATGACATAATATTTTGCTCTCCAATGTACTTATATCTTTCTGGCTATGACCGTCATGATATCTCCAAAATTCAAAGGAACTTTAAGGTCATGTATTTTTAGGAGATGAGCAACGGTGTGAGCAGCTCTATAAGCTGCTGGGCTGTAAGCTTTCATCTTGGAGAAGAGATATCTTAGGCTAACGACCCTAATGTGATGCTTGATTTCCAGAATTCTGAAACCTGATTTTCCGAGTATTTTCTCCATTGTGTCGGGTGTAAAGTAATACAAGTGCATTAGCATGTACCAAGGATAGTGCCTTCCCAATAACTTGGCGAACACGGAATCTATATTTATAGTGGTGATTGCCAAAATGCCGCCGTCTCTTAGCAGTGAGTTCGCTCTCATGAGTTCCTTGTAAGGATCTGTAAGGTGCTCTATCACATCCCACATGGTTATTACTTCAAAGCTACTATCCTCCAGCTTTGCCTCAGAAAGTCCGCATTCCTGTACTTCTATGTTTCTTTTATTCCTGCAATACTCAGCTGCCCACTTTGATGGTTCAAGCCCGTAGACCTCATAGCCATAGTCTTTAGCTATATCCAAAAATGTGCCGATGTGGCATCCTACATCCAGCAACTTGCCTTTTCTTTTATATCTGGAAATCTCAGCAAGGTTATTCTTGAAAGTAGCTACTCGTCCCTCTTCTTCGGCAAGGTATACATGATCCTCCACTTGTGAGTAGATCTCGATTATTTTCTGTGGAGACGGTCTGGGATTGGCAAATATTAGGCCGCAATTATTGCACCTCACAATAGGTCCATGTTTGCTATGGTAGATGCTTGTACAAGCTAGAGTGTTAGCTGAGATCTGTGAGAAGTTTGTGTTTGCTGGCAGAAACAGTGTGTGACTAATGCTTCCACATAAGTTGCAATCGATATATTCAAGATCACTAGTTTCTAATATCAATACTCCTACCTCTTATGGTTAACCATAGTCTTGGGTTTTGCATATGTTAACAATTTCGATAGTAGCAAGGAAGCTACTAGTAAGTAAGAGCTTATGGAGATTATAAGTCCGTACTCCAACGACTTAGATTCATACCTGAACTCTACTTTATGTTCCCCTGCTGGGATGGTTACTGCGCGTAGTAAGCCATATGCTCGGTAGATGTTTACAGGTTTTCCATCTAGATAAGCTCGCCAGTCAGGATAGTAAACTTCGCTCAGTATAAGCACTCCTGGCAAGTGAGACTTAGTGGTTAGTGTTATTCTAGATTGCGAATAGTGATCTATAGTTACGGCATCATCTAAAGAATCTGAGTCTTGTACGTGGCTTTCAAGCCCTTCTACTAATGCTATCTTCCTGAAATCTAGAGCATTGTTTGCCAATATATGCAAAACCTCTTCGTATGAGGCATTTTGCCAGGAATGTACTATCCATGCTCTAGGTAATGTGGTCTGGCGTTCCCATATACGGATCGTTGAATCCTCATATATCAATCTCGAGCTTTTCTCTAGGGATTCATATTCTGGAAAATTGGGGCCGAGGCTCCTTAGGGTGATCACATACCTTGCGTTAAGCAGATCCAGTAGAGGTGAAGAGAGTCCTTTCTGTAAGACATAAGTGCTTCTATATTCCTGTGATTGGCCATTTATTATTCCCAAAAAGGAGTCATAACTCGATAGCTGTAGAGGATTGTATCCTTGGAGATCTTGAATACCGACCATGAGAGCTCGGTTGTTAACTAGCAGAATTTTGGTTCTGTAGTCCATCCACTGATATCTATACAGGATCCCAGGAGGAGGAATACTTGGATCAGCTTTGTCGGGGGACCATCGCAGTCTTGGGTCGTATCCGAAAAACCTAAATGTGTAATTGGGTCCTTGAGACCTCAAAAACTTAGCAGCTTTCGGAGGGCTATAGTAATTCTCTAGATTAACCTTTCGGAGTGCATAGACCATATGGGTCTGCAGGCGCTGTGCTTGTACGTGGTTGTTAACCATGTATAGATCTGCGAACACGCAGGCTAAAACTAGTAAAGTCAGAAGTATTTTATTTTGAGCGCTCGGATTTGCTATATACACCCCGATCCCTATTGAGAATACGAGCAATATGATGGAAGTGTATATTGTCATCTGTGAAGCTGCATAAGCAGTTATGAGCGCTAATAGAACCGGTGGAGCCAAGATTAGCCAGTAAACCTTTCGCTTGATCCGATTCCTATCTAAGTGTAATAAGTACGTTATCGTTGATCCTGCGAGTAATGAAGGCGCTATATAGAAAGTCATCATTATCCGCTCAGGGTCGTGGGGGTGGAGCGATCTGAACATCGGTAGAAGCTCGTATAGAATTAGGTGCAATGGAGTTTGGCGTCTATTGGCTAAGACTAGGCAAGCGAACATCCATACTATCCAGAATGGAGTCATGTACTTAGTGCGCACTAAGAAGGGGGCGGCCAATGCTAACGAAAATACGGTAACCCCTAAATACCATGTAGTGGGTCCCAGCAAGGACAGAGATTCAAGCACTGTCCATCCGCTATGTACACCAGATTGTTGTAGGGTGTAGCCGCTTGCAAGGTTAGATTGATTTAGGAAGCTTAGCTTGGGGAGAATATCCGCGGCTCCCAGCCCAAAGGCCAATATCGCCATAATTATTCCAGTTGATATTAGTTGTGTGATGCGAGCTGTAATGCCCGCTCTGTGTTCTGGGAAGATCAAGATCCTAAATGTCAGATAGCTTGCTATCAATAGGAATCCGTAGTAGAAACCTTGCCCTGGCCATGCGGAGAAGATTTGTGCTAGAGAGAAGCCGGAGATTGCAATCCAAATCCACTTACTCAAAAGCTCTCTAGTCTTGATTGCACGCTCACAGCCAATGAGGGCCACAGGAACCCATGTGTATATACCACTGTAGGCAAAACAGCACACTGTTCTTTCATAGCTGAAGCCATTTATGGCGTAGGCTATAGATGCTAGTACACTACCCGATACGGATAATTCTAGTTCACGAGCGAGGACGTATATGGCGATAGTGGAAACCATCCAATGAAATAGGATGTATGCTTTGGCTGCTTCTGATAAAGATAGTAGTGTGAAAAATGCCATAGCTGGCAAGTACATCCAGCCTGATTGTGGACTTGCAGCGAACGGGAAGCCGGAGAAGAGAAACGGATTCCAAACAGGTATCTCTCCGGATCTTAGAGAGCTTCCTAGGTAATGATACATAGGGTAGAAGAAGACTGCTGAATCCAACCCTACAGCTGTGCCTTTGATTACCATGTGGGCTACCGCAAGTAGAGTCAAGGATACAGCACCTAGAGCTCCTAGAACGTCAAGCTTTCTTAGCTCCAGACTAAAGGCTGAAGGTAAAGTTCTTTGATATGCCCGAACGTACCTTAAAGCTTTCATGAATTTGTACGAGAGCATGAAGGACAAAAAAATAGGTCGTGCACCCCTTGTTGATCTCGACCCTCCAGCTTAGCTCTCGCTAGCTAGCTCCGGTTAGGCTACCCCACAACACCCGGAAGTGACCGCTTACCGTTGCTTCCTCCCGGACCTGGCGGGGTTCGCGGGCTTCCGCCGTGTGGGACCCAACCATCATCACCGCTCGGCGGAGCCAGTCCTAAAGGGCCGGACCGCGAAGGGGAATTCGACCCCGCTATAGCGGATTGCGGGTACAGGGCACCGCTAGTTCCCCGTCTAGCACGACCACTAACATAATAGTAAGCAATCTAATAAAGCGTCAAGCCCAAGATCCTGCATGAGCTGGTAAGTACTAGCTCATATAAAACTTTGCATTTGCAAAGTTTCTACCTATCTTCACGCCAGATGAGGGCTCTGGCTTCAAGCCGACCTAAAAGGGCGAATATAAGCATGATAATGGCCATTATAAGAACTACTGTCGACAGCATTAGGTCAGCGTTTTGACTGTTCTGTGCAAAGTTGAGCATATAGCCCAGACCTCTACTAGATGCCATGTACTCACCAACGATAGCTCCCGTGAAGGCAAATCCTACTGTAAGTCTCAAGCTTGAGAAGATCCATGCCGCAACAGAGGGGACATAGACGTTGAGTATAATGTCTCTCTCGTTTCCTCCTAGAAGCCTGATTCGATCGATCAGATCTTTATTCACTTCTCTAATACCTGTGTAGACGGCGAAGAAAAGCACTACAAACACCAATATAAAAGCTACAGCTATCTTGGAGGCGATCCCTATTCCTAGCCACATTATGATCATAGGCGCAATCACGATGCGTGGCACTGAGTTGAAGAGAGTCATTACAGGCTCTACTATCTGGCTTAGCGTCTTGAATCTGGCAGCAAGCCACCCTAGAGCTGCGCCAGCTATGAAGCCGTATATAAGCCCAAAGATAGCTGCTTGCATGGTAGCTGCCAAATGTTTCCATATGGCTCCACTGCTGAACTGTTGAATGAGAGTTTCTATTATCCTGCTAGGGGAACTATAAAAGTAGGTATCTATAAAACCTGTTCTGGCGCCTAGCTCCCATAGTGCCAAAAATACTAGCAGCAATCCCCATCTAAGGAGGTGTACAGATAGGTACTTACTTTCCCCGCTTTCCTGCTTCTGTGCGACACTTATGTTAGATATCTGCTCACTTGCCATAGGATTTGTTCACCTCTTCGTAAAGTTGATCCCATAGGAAGCGGGTTATCTGACCGAACCTTGGATCTGATCTAATAGCAAGTAGGTCTCTTGGCCTCTCTATATCTACATCGACGATTGCCTTGACTCTGCTGTGAGGGCCAGCGGCCAAAACGACTACAGTGTCTGCCATGGATGCGGCTTCATCTAGATCGTGAGTTACGAACACGATAGTTCGTTCTCCAGATCCAGCCAATGACAGTAGGTCCATCTCCATCATATATCTAGTTTGCGCATCTAGCGACGAAAAAGGCTCGTCCATCAAGAGCAAGGGAGGATCAAGAATGAGTGTCTGGGCTATAGCCACTCTCCTGCGCATACCCCCAGAAAGCTGGGCTGGATAGTGATTGCGAAACCTATACAGATTTACCTTCCGAAGCCAATCCTCTACTCTTGATTTGATCTCCTCAGCAGGGACTTTTCTGAATCTAAGTCCTAGAGCTACGTTTTCGAAGACAGTCTTCCATGGTAGAAGAGTGTCCTGTTGCTGTAGAAAACCTACTGTTTGGGGCATGACGCCTGCTACTCTTTGGTCGTTAATCATTACCTCTCCAGAAGTTGGCCTATCCAGTCCAGAGAGCATTCTTAGCAGTGTAGATTTACCACAGCCCGATGGGCCCACTATTGCCACGAACTTTCCAGCAGGCACTTCAAGGTCGACACCGTCGAGAGCTGTATAAATATCACCATTTTTGGACCTGAAGTTCTTGGTAATGTTCTTGAAAACCACTCTAGGAGGTTGTAACTCCGCTCTAGTAGCGGCGGTGCTTGCTTGCATTAGCCCTCCACATACTTATTGGTATAAAGTGTGTTTATATCTATATTCTCATTCTTTAGCAGGCCAGAGATTTTCTGGGTTTCTACTACTCTTCTCACTGCCTGTTCTTCTATTACGCCGTCTCTTGGGTAAAGGCTCTCCTTATATTTATCAAGAGCCTTTGCAAAGATTTGGATGTCATCCCCAGGTGCTAGCTCTTGTGGGGCAGCCTTTACGATTTCAGATCCTGTGTGATTCAGTATCCACTGATTAGCCTTTACCAGCGCCCTGGCTAGCTTTTCGACCACATCTGGTTTGGAATCAAGTACATCCGGCCTTGTGTTTAGCCCCATAAACTGATAGTCGCCACCTAGCACTTCATTTGTCTGCTGCCTGTCCATGAAATTTACTAGTACTCTGGCACCTTTTTGGGAGAGTAAAGTTAGTGCAGGTTCCTGGACCATCCCTGCATCCACTTCTCCCCGGAGCAGGGCGTCGTATAGATTTGGACCAAGTGCCACGCTATCTGTACTATTGGGATCCAGATTGTTCTTTGCTAGTAGCGCCTTCAATAGAAGATCGTCTGTAGTACCGAGGTTATTAACTCCTACTCTCTTGCCTTGCAGGTCGCTAATCTTGGTGATCTCTGAAGACTTACCAGGCGATACTACTAATGCGAAGAATGGCAACCTGGAGGTTGAAGCAACCATCATTACTGGCTGGCCTTGATCCACCGATCTAACGATTAGATCCATCGGAGTACCCACAAAGTCGACGCTCTTTGAAATGAGAGCATTTATAGCCAGTGCACCACCCTTCATGTATATTAGGTTTACATCATAACCCTCATCCGCAAAGTATCCTTGCTGTCTTGCCACTTCGAAGGGCAGTATACACAGCACCTGACTACAAAACGCTAGATCTAGCTTCGTCAGTCCTTCTCTGGAAGGAGCAGTTGGCTGACTGCTGACTATACTTGTGGGGACTGGGCTCTTCTGTGCTTGTGGCCCTCTAGCCTGCCCGCAAGCAGCAATAAACCCCGTGAGGAGGAAGCCTCCCATGTACTTTAAGACTTGTCTACGAGTTATTGGATGAGTTTGAATTTGGGGAGCGTTTTGAGAATCATCTAGCAGATCTATACCATCACAGGGGCAAATATCCCCCTTCATGGTATTTCTGTCGCAACAATCGGACATGCCGTTCTTCACCTCATCAATTATTCATGATGCTTGTGCTATCTATTAGGATATCTAATAAGATAGAAGCATGACGGAATGTAGCGCGGGATAACGGGAATCATAAAAAGTAGTTATATGATGTGAGATGTTTATAATTTATGCCTCGAAGGAGACATAGATGCATGTAATAGATCTTAGGAGTGATACTGTCACTCTACCTACAGAGGAGATGCGGAAGGCCATGGCGGAAGCCGAAGTCGGCGATGATCAGAGCAGAGAAGACCCTACGGTCAACAAGTTGGAGGAGTTAGCTGCTGAGATTGTAGGTAAGGAAGCAGCTTTATTTGTACCTAGCGGCGTTATGGGTAACCTATGTGCAATGCTAGTGCACTGTGAGAGGGGACAAGAAGTGATAATGGGAGATCAATCCCATATTCTCTGGTACGAAAGTGGTGGTGGGGCTGCTCTTGGGGGATTAGTATATCGATCTGTGCGCAACGGTAGGTTCGGGGAGCTAAATCCATCCGAAGTGGAGGAAACCATACGTCCCGAGCGACTTGGTTTCCCTAGAACTGGGCTTGTATGCCTTGAGAACACCCATAACAGGTGTGGAGGGACGGTGCTTAACTTGCAGCAGATAGAGAGTGTAGTCGACGTAGCTCATAGACGTAATGTGCCCGTGCATATGGATGGTGCCAGGATATTCAATGCTGCTATCTACTTGGGAGTCCCCGCAAAGGAGTTGGCAAAGCCGGTAGATAGCATAGAGTTCTGCCTTTCTAAGGGATTGTCAGCGCCTGTCGGCAGTATTGTAGCAGGTAGCGAGGACTTCATAAGAGAGGCCAGAAGGGTAAGAAAGTTACTTGGGGGAGCTATGCGTCAAGCTGGGGTAATTGCTGCTGCAGGCATAGTAGCTCTGGAGAAGATGATAGACCGTCTTCATGAGGATCATGTAAATGCACGTAAAATTGCTGAAGGTATAGTAGATCTTGATGGTATACGCCTGGACCTAGAAACGGTACAGACTAATATGGTGGCTTTTGATCTTGTATCGCCTGATTGGACTCCACCTAAACTTATTTCCGAGCTAGAAAGCCGAGGATTGCGTATAAGCAGCTACGGTGGTCGGAGGATGCGTATAGTAACCCACTATGGAATCAGCGATGGTGAGTACGATCAGGCTATAAAGATATTTCGTGATGTTCTAACTGGGGCCTATGTTTCTTATCCTCAACACTGAACATCTTTCTATAGTGGCATAGATCGGCCAAGGACACATTACCACCACATAGCAGCAATACTAATTTGCTTTGAGGTGTAAAAGAGCTACGAAGCCTTTCTGCAGCTGCAAGTGTACATGAGGCTGCAGGTTCTGTAAGCACTTTCGTCCTTTCTAGCAGGAATTCCAAAGCCTGGAAAGCTTCCTTGTCACTTACTACAGTCACTAACTCTACAAGCTTTCGAGTTATAGCGAGCGTGTCCTCCGAGACCGATGGGGCTCCCAACGTCTTAGCTATAGAGGTAATGGCAGGTAGCTCTACGGGGTGTCCCGCCTTGAGCGCTTGCGACATGCTGTCTGCTCCCGCTGTCTCAACTCCCCAGATACGCACATGTGGCTTTTGGCTCTTTATGGCGGTTGCAACGCCAGAAATCAAACCACCTCCGCCTATGCTGATGATTACATCTGTGACATCGGGTAGGTCCTCAAGTATTTCCAAACCTATCGTGCCCTGTCCGGCCATAACCTGTTTATCAGCGTACGGATGTATCATGACTTCTCCATGCGCTTGTCTCTCAGCAGCCAACTTGAATGCTTCAGATATATCAGAGGTCAGTACTACTTGCGCGCCATAGTGTTCGGTGGCTTCTACGTAGTTTTCTGGGGTATTTCTAGCCATAAAAACTGTGGCCTTAATGCCTAATTTCGAAGCTGCATAAGCCACAGCTTGAGCATGGTTGCCTCCACTAACTGCAACTACTCCGCGATTCTTATCTTCAGGACTGAGCGAGAGCATCTTATTGAACGCTCCTCTTACCTTGAACGCCCCAGTGGTTTGGAACATCTCAAGCTTAAGGTAGACGTTTGCTCCTAATCTATTGCTTAGAGTATGACTTGCTCTCAAAGGGGTTCGTTCAATATAGGGAGATATACGATCCCTAGCCTCTAGTATGTCATCTAGTGTTAGCATCCCGTCTTCATCTCCACAGAGCACTTCTTTTCCTGAGTCCGAAGCAGTATACATCAGTTTGAGTATCATGTAGTGTCTTTTGCAAACAAAGCTGGTATCTTTGCCCAAAAGACGACAAAATCATTACAGATCATTTTGGATTACACAATTGAGCTTGGGTTACAGCAAGAGTATAATGCGTGAGAGAAGGGTTCATGCCTTTGGAGAGCAACATGTCAGACAATTATTTTGATAACGGCGACTCAGGCGAGGTAACCATTTTTGATCTTAGAGATGGTGAATCGCGTGCCAAAAGACTTATCAGGGCAGGTCGTAGACATACTAACGAGGGCAGATTTGAAGAAGCAGCTCGAGCTTTTGAGCAAGCAGTAGAGATTTCCCCCAAAAAGGCAGAATATAGAGTTGAACTGGCGTCTGCTTATCGCAACCTAATTGAATCAGGTATTGTAAGCGAGCCTGAGATGGTAGAAGCACTTCTTGAGAGGGCATATAGCCATCTCATGGAAGCAGTGCGTTTGGATCCGGAGTATGCCCCATCCTATAGGGTGCTGGGCTACGTTTATGAGGCTATGGATGCTCCTTGGCGTGCCAAAGAGATGTGGAACTTCTATCTTGAGATGGATCCTAACGGCCCCTACTCTTCTGAAGTTAGAGCTGCACTGGAAGAGCTGGATCGTGTACAGAACCTTCACTATATGTTTGAAGAAGCTTCTTACCTGGTGAATCATGGAGATCCTGAAAGAGCATTGGAGATACTCTCCGAGATTCTCGAGGAAGAACCAGATTGGTATGAAGCATGGTTCTGGCGTGGCCTGGCTTGTCGTGAGATGGAGATGATCAGTGATGCTATAGAGTCTTTCGCCAGGGCAGTGGAATTAGATCCAGAGAGTACATATGCCTATCATGAATTAGCCTCACTGCTGGCTCGTAAAGGAGAGATGGAGGCAGCTGAGGGGTTTTGGCATAAGGCCTTGGATTTGGATCCTGAAGAGCCTTGGATAATGACTAGCCTGGCTTTACTACTTTGGCGAGACCAGCGTCGAGACGAAGCCGAGAAATTGTTCCTTCGAGTTTTAGATATAGACCCTGCAAATCGTAAGGTGCGTAACTACCTGCGTAACCTGCGTGCGGGTATGCCTCCTCCGCATCTTGTTGAGACCTGATTCCGGGCTTTAGTACATGTCCACACATTGGAACGAGAAAGATTTATACCTCTTAGGTAGTTCTGCATCTATCGACATACAGCTAATATCCGGGTTATCTCATGACGAATCCAGGCACGTTATAAGAGGGCTGTGGGACGGTAAAGGATTTATCGGCCTAAATCTAGGAGGTTATCCTGTAGCCAGCTTGGTAGTTGATAGCTTGGATTTAGCTTTCTGGATCTCTGAGCGTATTTGGGCAGTTGTGGGCAGATATATACCTCCTAGGAATCTGAAATCAGGACTTATATGGGTTGGTGTTTCAGGTAGGAAATGTGCCCCTTGGCTTCGCTATATCTATGATCAGTCTAATTTTGTCTCCGTAGATAAGTTTTCTAAGGCTAAAGAGCTTATTAGCATGTTAGAGCAAGGCAAGTGAAGCTGGTTGCTGTCAGTACGTTTCCAGACGCCATTCTAGCCGAGATGTATGCTGAGCTGCTCAGACGACAAGGCGTACCAGTAATGGTGCAGCCAGTAGGAGCTCATCTAGGTGGATGGGCTGTAGGGGTAGCCTCTATACATCGACTGCTGGTGCCTGAAGATTATTTTGACCGTGCCAGTCGAATACTTCTAGAGTATCTTGCAGGAGATGAAGAGAGTTAATAACTTAAGAAATCAGTTATAAATTTGGGTTTTACCTTACATAGTGAATGTGGCTTAAGGGAAGAATACTAAGATATATGCTAACGTATTAGCTAGGTGCAAAAATTGCGAATAGTCTACTTAGGTTGACCGCGATAGTGATAATATGACAAACTAGCCAGGTTATTGTTCATGCTAATAAAAGGGGGTTACTTTGCACACGCTACTGATAGAAGGGGGAGTACCCCTTAGAGGAGAGATTAGGATAGCAGGGGCTAAGAATGCTGCTCTTAAGATGATGGCAGCCGCTTTACTAACTGAGGAGGAGGTACATCTCTCTAATGTGCCTCATATCAGCGATGTATACGTCATGTCGGCTCTGCTTCAAACATTAGGGGTAGAGGTGAATTGGAATGGTCCTAATACTCTCAGGATCAGAGCTAAGGATATTCGCCCTGTCAGGTTTGGTATTGATGTAGCTGCTAAAATAAGGGCCTCTTTTGTGGTAATGGCACCTTTGCTAGCTAGATGTGGAGAAGCTAGTGTGCCTAATCCAGGTGGTGACAGGATTGGGCATAGACCAGTTGATAGACTTGTAGAGGGGCTTAGGCACTTTGGTGTTTGTATAGATTATGATGGCGCCTATTATAACGCTACTTGTGATAGGTTGAGGGGATGCGAGTACAGATTTAACAAGAACTCACATATGGGCACAGAGCATCAGATAATGGCAGCTGTGTTGGCTGAAGGCAGATCAGTTATATACAATGCTGCACAAGAGCCAGAAGTTGATGATCTGATAGATATGCTGAATTCTATGGGTGCCAGAATAAAGAGGGTTGAACCTAGGACAATAGTCATAGATGGAGTACGCAAGCTCGGTGGCACTCATCACACGGTAATGCCAGATCGGATAGAGGCTGGGACCTTTGCCATAATGGCAGCAGCTACAGATGGCGATCTGTACCTGTCAGGAGCAAACCCTGCTCATATGCAGGCTTTACTCGACAAGATGAAAGAAGCTGGGTGCAGGATTGAAGCAGACCCGGAAGGCATTCGCGTGCGTCGTGGTGAGAGTCTTCGCGCGGTTAATGTAATCACAAGACCTCATCCTGGGTTTATGACCGATTGGCAAGCTCCCTTTGTTGTCCTCTTGACTCAGGCAAGAGGAGTCAGTTTAGTACATGAGACTATATTCCCCAATAGGCTTGGATATACAGAGCAGCTAAATCTTATGGGAGCTCATATAGAGTTATTTAATCCCCCGGTACCCGATTGTGGATATGAGTGGAATGAGAAGGACGATTCTCCAGACTATTTTCACGCAGCTCGGATCTACGGGCCTACACCTCTAAGAGCTGCCAACCTCACCATACCTGATCTTAGGGCTGGTGCGACACTTATCATAGCGGCTCTGTGTGCTGAGGGAGTAAGTAAAGTTAGTGGTGTGCAGTGGGTAGAGCGTGGCTATGAGCACTTCGTGGAGAGGCTTAGATCTTTGGGGGCACGTATAGAGGAAAGCTTACCTGCAGAAGCAACAGCCTAGTGGATTATCTGGCTATTTGAGCATGTATCTGTAACCAACGTAATAGGTCACGCCTACGCAGTAGCCCCACAAGAGTGTCGCCAACAACTACTGGAAGTTGGTTGACGTCAATTCTTGCAAGTTGCTCAAAGGCTTTGGCTAGGTCGTCGTTAGGCCCTATCGTTACTAACTTATCCTTAGGAGTCATGATTCGACTTACAGGCACTATAGGCCATTCTTCCCTGGCCACCTTCTTCAGATCCTCAATGCATACTAGTCCTACGAGCTTGCCGTCCTCAACTACAGGGAAAGATCTTTCGTCTGAGTTAATAAGCAGAAGTCTCACAAGATCTTCTATAGTCATATAGGGACTTGCCGTAGGGATGTCCGTGCGCATGATCCTGTTAACTGGTACGCCTTCTAATATATGGTGTATGACCAACTGTCTATAGCTTTGAGATGCCGCGCTGCTAAGAAACCATCCTATAAAGATCAACCACAAGCCGCTAACCAGTCCTGTCCCGAAAAATGGTATGTGCGCCCCAAATATCATCGCTACGCCTGCTAATATCATTAGCCATCCGATTGCTTGACCTATGAGTGACGCAATCCTTGTAGCCAGTCTTAAGTTGTCGGATACCGCCCAAATGATAGATCTTAGTATTCTACCTCCATCCAAGGGAAAGCCTGGGACCAAATTGAACACCGCAAGAACTATGTTTATGGGCCCTAGCCACAGGAATATGGTTGATAATGGATTAAGCTGGGCCAGTAAGCCCTCTGGGTCATATATCGACAGGTTAGATATTCCTGCTATAGCTGTGCCTATCACCAGGCATATGATACCTATCACCAAGCTTGTTAGTGGCCCCACCACCGTGATCAGGAATTCAGCTTTAGGGGATGGAGGCTCTCTTTCTATATCTGCTACTCCACCGAACATGAAGAGGGTTATTCTTCGGACCGGGACTCCTTGAGATCTCGCAACGAGTGAGTGCGCAAGCTCGTGAGCAAGCACCGATCCAAAAAACAGCAAAGAAGCTACAATTGCCACTAACCATATAGTAGTAGGTCCCCATTCAGGATGTACGACGGCTAATGCACCGGCGGCTAAGTTCCAAGTGACAAGTAGAAAGATGAATATCCAGCTAGGATCTATGTATATCCTTATACCGAATATGCGACCTATTGGTATTCCTGGCCCTAGCATTAGAACTCCTTTGATGTATGAGTATAACCTTCAACACGAAGTGTGCCAAGAATACTTTATATCTGCGATGGACGTGTGACTAGATGGCTTAGAACTAGAAGTATAGATGTAGAGAGGGTACCTATAGCTAGTGCATATGCCACCCTATGTAGAGGATCGGCGCCTATCACTAAGGTGGTGGCTAGAGTGACCACTATACCAAGTATCCAGCTCATGGATGCAAGCCTGGTTCTGGATTTAGCAAAAAGCACCTGATTCATGAACTCATTGAACAGGTAGCATGCAGCTCCCAGCGCTAATACAGTCAACAACCCTCTGCTGAGTCTGTATTCTGGCTTGTACATAAGGGACATAGCAAATGTTCCCAGTAGCCAGAATCCTGCTACAAGAATACCACCTATTGCTCCAAGTGCTAAAGCAGCTATCTTTACGAAATTATTGAATTTTCTATGATCGCCCTTGGCTATCATCTCGCTCAAGTGGGGGAGCAAATTGCTCATTACAGGGCTTAATACGTACTGAGGAATCCTGGTCAGAACCAAACCTGCAAGCAGTAATCCTGCCTGTGCTTGAGCGTTAGATCCTCCAAGAGCGCTGATCATTATAGGTCCGCCGTTAGCCAGTAATTGGGCACATGCCATGCAGATCAATACTGGAGTAGCAAACCTGAACGCCTTACCAATACTAAAGTGCTCTGAGCTACTGGCTTGTGGGACGTCTATCTTTGTTCTGACCAGTAGCACGCTGAGGAAAGGAGCTATGGCTATTCCTACGCCGGGAGCTGTTAGCCCTAATCCTATCAACAGCAACCCTACGCTAAGCAGTAGCCGACTACAGGACTCAGTAATGAACATCAGCCCTACATGGGAGAATTTCTTGTAACCACTAAGCACGCCTCTTTTGAAGTAGCTAAAAGAATACCCAGCTACTGCCATTATGAATACAGCGGTAATTATCGGCTCGTGGGCAAATATTCTCTCCGTCAGTAGCGGAAATGTAACAAGGGTTACAAGCACGAAGATAGTCAAAATTATGTATTGAAGGTGTCTAACACTTCGTAGTACTGGCAGCCAGCTTTCGGCTTTAGCTTCTCTTTCTGGTATGTACTTAGCCAAAGTCTGAGTGATACCTATCCAAAGTATCTGAGCCACCAGAAAGGTTGCTGACCATAAAGTAGCTATAACTCCGTAGTCCTCTAGCTTGAGGAAATAAGCGGATAGTATTTGAAATCCATAGGTGAAAACACCAGTTATTCCCAGAGAAAGCGCCAGGTAGATTGATCCTGCTCCTACCCCTTGGCGCGAAGAGATAAGCTTTTGCCCTCGTATCTTCTCTACTATAGGTACGCTCAATTGAATGTTTAGGAACCTCCAGAATATACTATCTCAACCAAGTCTGCACTATCACACGTAGTACGCCAAGAGGATATCTTAATCTCTTTGGTTTCTTGCTCTCTCCTTCTGCCCTCTTGAGTACGGAGATTGGAACCTCCATTAACCTCAGCCCCTTCTTGGCTGCCTCTATTATCATCTCCGTAGTATGGAACTGCTCCTCCTTGAGATGTAGCCTCTCAAGGTCACGCACTCTAATAGCCCTGAATCCGTTAGTGCAATCGGTAACCTTGAAGCCTATGAGTATAGAGATCATGCGTGAGAAGAAAACTACTCCAGCATGCCGTATGCTCCCTCTCTCTTCGTAGTACCCATAGAAGCGCGAGCCCCATACGAAGTCTGCTTGGTTGTTGATTATCGGTGTTACCAAGCGTTCTATCTCTTCTGGCCTATGTTGACCGTCTGCATCCATATTGACCACAATATCTGCACCGATCATCTTGGCTATATCAAAGCCTGTCTTGTGCGCAGCACCTCCACCACAGTTGATTATGTGCGTAGCTACGCTGACTCCGGCCTTGCGGCTGACCTCTTCAGTCCTATCTGTAGCTCCGTCTACTATGACTAGGGTGTCTAGCCTGTAACCTAGTAACTCAGATGGGATTCGCGGTAACACAGTTTGTATGGCCACTTCCTCGTTGTAGGCAGGGATAGTTACAAGTATCTTGCCTTGATTGCCGGAAGCGGCATTGCCCGTTTCTCGATTGGCAAAGCCAAACTCTTCCATATACTTTTGCTTTGCCAAAGCCCTAATAGTATCTATATTGCGCATGTTTATGTATCTTATTTGGTTCAGAGCGTAGAAGAAGAGCCCAAACAATAGGAGGTTAGTGAATACTAGTATGGCAAATAGCCTATTCTTCAGCCCAAACGCTGACATTAAGATATTGCCTACAGGAGGGAATATCGAAACGGTAGCTACTCCCGCAGAAACTAATAGCGCTAGGGTTAGATCAAATCTGGTCCATCGCCCATTGCGATATTTAGATATGCCATAGTAGGCGAACAGTACAGCTACTAGTACTCCTACTATTCTCACGCTGTATAACATCCTGTATAGAAATCCCCCTTGTGGTAACAAAAGAATATGTCGAGCTAATATTATCAGTTAATGTTTTGGCCTTACCAGTAATGCAGATTGTTAATTTACGTAACTATTATAATCTATTTATTGTACATTCTTTCAGATGAACTTGATTGCTTATAATGGCGTTAAGTATTTGAGCTTTCTATGGGGGTGAGAAGCTGTTAGGAAAGACTGAAACTATCAAGGAGAGGGACAAGTACGATAGAGTTCGCAATCCCTGGACTGTGGCTAGGGTCTCTCCTAACTACAACAAACTGGTTTTTCTGGGGGTATTAGTACTCTCATTACCGCCTTTGCTCTGGTTTGCCCACTCCTGGAGGGTACCGCCTGATGCTTCATGGTACTTGGTACATGGACTGAATATCGTAAGCGGTAAGGGGTATGTAGATATTCAGGGCGATCCGCAAACTGTTCGTGGCCCTGTGTTTCCTGCTTTTTTGGGGCTTCTCATGCTTCTGTTGGGCAAAGATATAGACCAGCTGGCTTGGGCGGCCCGATTGTTTGCACTGCTGAACCCGTTGCTTCTCTATCTTTTGATAAAGAGGCTACTTGGGAGCAGAGAGGCGTTAGTGGCTGCTCTCTTCCTAGCTTACTTTGGGTATACAAGTACTTTATCTCAGGCTTTCAACATAGATGCCTTCCTTCTTACCGAGTACCTGCTTACCGTGTACTTGATACTGACTGCCGTTGATCGCAGATCTAGCTGGCTAAGTCTGCTTTCGGGCTTCATGCTCGGGCTAATGGTCCTTACTAAGGAAACTAGCATAGTGGTTGTCCCCACAGCTGTGGTAACTGCTCTTCTTCTAGGGTGGGCTCTAAAGGATGTGCTGCTGCACTACTTGGGGGTGCTAGTTATATGTACCCCATGGTGGGTGTGGGTGTGGGATGTAAGTCAAAGCGTGTTCCTGTTAGGTAAGGTTCCGGTCTACTTTCTGTATCTAGTGGGAGCAGTATCTCTAATTGCTGTTATGGCGTTCTACCTGGCTTACAGGCTGGGGATGGTTCATAAGCTAGCAATATACGTGCAAGTCAATAGAGAATGGTGCACCTGGATTCTTGTAATTGGATGGACAATTGTAGCTTCTCTTGCCATGTTATCTCAGGTGAATGATTTGAGAATAGATCAGTCTACTGCAAAGTACCTTGTCACCCAGGTAATGCGTGGTACACCTCTATGGTATGTCCTTCCACTAGGTGGGTTATTCGCCTTATGGAAGGCGATAAAAGGCAGCAGAAACTGGGCATATTTGCTTGCGATGGGGATTCTATGGGTGCCGGTTTCTCTGGTTGCTCTTGTGATGGAGATATCTATCAGGCAGTGGATGATCCAGCAAGCGTTAGGTTATGCTGCCCTAGCCGGGCTGTACGTAGCTGCTCCAGAATTCTTTTCTAAGCTGAAGGCTTGGGACTGGAAGATAGTACTGAAGGGTATACCTTCTAGATCGCAAGTTATAGCTTTCGTGAGTTCGCATTACCTACTCAACTATGCTCTTACCAGCTTACTTATACTTTTCCTTATATGGGGAACCGGAGTACAAACCCGAGTATTAGCTAACGGCATAGCTTCCAATACACCAAATAGTAACCCCGTAGCCACGGATGTAAATCCTGCTGTGTTGGATATGAAGAACTGGATCGATCAGAACATCCCTCGAGGCGCTACTATACTTGCGACCTGGCAGTACTCATATCAGTTGGCTTTCCAGGATGACTTCAAGCATAAGTGGAAGGCCTTCAAGATGAACTGTGCTTCTGGTCCAGAGTCTATATCCGCATCTTCGTGCAGATTGGATATCCAGATAACTCCTATTTGGCCACCCTCACAAGTGCCCTTCTGGATGCATATGGATAATGCCTGCAGGCCAACTATGGTTACTTTCTCTGATTTGATCAGGGAGATGAAGAAGGATGGAGCTTCTTATCTCCTTATGACTAGGCAACAGGATTTTACGGCAACTAACTCTTGGACTCCGGCATTAGTTTCAAGTGGAGCTTTTGAGCTGGTATATCAGACCTTTGTGAGAAGAGGCTCTCCAGCTAACCAAATATCCCTCTCTATGTTGAGGCTAACTGGGAGGGAGCCGAGGAATCTGCCTACTCAGATGAGCGCGGAGAGTGTTATAAACCTAGCCCAATGCGAAATGCGTAGAGTAGGGGAGGATAAGTACGTGCAGTCCATCAGGTCTGCGCTGCCTTATGGTATATGGCTAGTGATTGATCCTAACGACAACACCTCTAATTCGGCCGCAAATATAAAGCAGGCTAGGGAAATAATACAGTCCATATATGGCTACATTCCTAATCCACCCTCACAGAATAGCTAGGCAAGCACGGGTAGTATAGCCCGTGCTTGCCTTAATTTAGGCTATCTATTGTGTTGGCCGTACCTCTCCCAATGAACGATCTCAGATAGAGGTTTCCTGGGCTGCTCTCTTCTGGGCCTATTCTTCCTGGCCTCGTAGTCGGGGTAGCCGAGAGATATAGCTGTCCTAACAAATTTATTATCTGGTATGCCCAAGGTGGCTTTCACCTCGGATCTACCGTTTTCGCCGAACCATCCTATGCATCCTCCTACTCCGTGTGCCCAGGCTGCGAGCATTATTCTCTCAGCAAGCCTTCCCTCATCATATGTTTCGTGTTCGAAACTCTCTCCAGCCATGACCAGTACTATACCGGTGGCAGCTCCAGCTAGATGTCTAGCGTGTCCTTCAACAGTAGCCAGCTTATTCAATGTATCTTTGTCTCTTATTACTATGAACTCCCAGGGTTGCCTATTCACTGCGCTGCCGGACCATCTTGCTACTTCCAGTACATCGTCTATAACATCGTCTGGTATCGGCTGTGGTGTAAACTCCCTTATGGCTCTCAGGCTCTTGAGAAAGCTTATTTTGTCAGAAGCTGTGGACATACATGGATCCTCCTTTCAACATGATTATTTGATCTCCAGAATAGAACTTCCAACACTTTTGCTTGAGAGCAACATCGTCTCACTGCGCTGTAGTCTGGGGTTAACCTCTGGGATTTTATTTTCTTCTAGATCCTATTTGCTTAGCAGTCCTGCAGATCTATATAGCTCTAATGTCAAGGCAAGACTTCTTCTTCCCTCCAGCCCATCTATAGAAGGTTCTCTATTTTCTTGGATTGCAAGAATAAAATCTCTAAAGAGCCTCGTATGGTTCTCTGTGCTTATTCCTCTTGGATCTGCTGCTGCACCTGCAGAGGCGTTCTCTACAACTTCCGGGGCTTTGACCCGAGCCTTATTAGGCTCCGCTAGCTCCCATCGGCGTATGCCTTCTCCTTCAAGCTGTATACCGCCCTGGGTACCGTATATCTCTACGGCATGAGGAAATCCCGGAGAGGTGGTGGTTGTGGCTGTTATTGTAGCCATTGCCCCATTGCCGAACTTTAGAATGCCTACGAGTGTATCTTCCACCTCTATATCCCTGCTTAGGGTATCGGCAAAGGCGCTTACCTGCTGGGGATCTCCCATATACCAAACTAGTAGATCAACAAGGTGTATACCTTGGTTCATGATAACGCCACCTCCGTCGAGAGCCCATGTGCCCCTCCAGGCAGCTTGATCATAGTAGGTTTGAGGGCGGAAATATGGGATCTTGACTAATCCTAAGGTCAACCTTCCGAGATCACCAGCATCTATAGCCTGCTTGACTGCTTGAAAAATAGGATCCATACGCCTTTGAAGTATTACTCCTAGTTTCACTCCCTGAGATCGAGCCATGTCTATCATTGAGTCAGCATCTTCCAGGTTTAGAGCCATTGGTTTTTCTACCAACACGTGCTTTCCTGCCCTCATAGCATCTAAAGCCTGAGATGCATGTTGGCCGCTAGGGGTACAGATAGTTACTACATCTACATCGCGATTTGCTAGCAGGTTTTGTACAGACATGCAGTGTACACCAAATCTGGTGCTTATATGCGAGAATTTGTAAGGATCATAGTGGCCTATGGCTATCAGTTTAGCCCCCAGATCCGAGTTGGCTTCTATCGCTTTCTTGTGATATTCGGCAATCATTCCTGCCCCTATAATGCCGAATCCCAAGGTACGTTCAGGCAATTGGATCCTCCTTATTTTTATAAGATGGTATTACCTCAAAGTTTGCAAGTTTTTTGATGTGATGGTCAATAGCCTGGACTGCATATACTGTTCCTGCAGGTAAGTCTTTGAGATAATGTGCTTGAAGACCATTAGAGAGGAGGGGCCAAGTGCCAAAGATTGCTTTCATAGGGGCGGGCAGCGCTGTTTTTACGCGCAATTTATTGGGGGACTTACTAACCTATCCGGAGCTTGATGGCAGCACCATATCGTTAATGGATATCGATGCTGATAGATTGAAAGCGGTAGAATCCCTAGCCAAGAAGATGGTTGAGCAAGAAGGCTCTAAGATGGTGATAGAGGCTACTACGGACCGCAGCCAGGCGCTTCAAAACGCGGATTACGTGGTAATAACTATACAGGTAGGGGGGCTCAAGGCTTACGAGCTAGACATAGAGATTCCCAGAAAATACGGGGTGGAGCAGTGCGTGGGAGATACTATTGGCCCTGGGGGTGTATTTAGAGGGCTACGCCACTTGGCGGTGATAGAGGATATATGTAACGATCTGGAAGAGTTAAGTCCTGATGCCTTGATACTTCAGTACACCAATCCCATGGCTATATTATGTTGGGGTATTAGCTCTATGTCATCTATTAGGTTCGTAGGGCTTTGTCATAGTGTGCAAGGCACTTCGGAGGAGCTGGCGCACATAGCAGGGGTGCCCTACGAAGAGTTGTCTTATTGGGTAGCCGGTATAAACCATATGTCCTGGTTTCTGAGGCTAGAGCACAGGGGACTTGATCTGTATCCGATACTTTTTGAGAAGATGAAAGATCCGGATATCTATGCTCTGGATCCTATCCGGTTCGATCTGATGAAGCACTTTGGTTATTTCGTAACTGAGTCCAGTGGGCATGCTTCCGAGTATTATCCTTACTTCCGTAAGAGACAGGATTTGTTGGAGCAAACCTTAGCCAAGTTCACTCACCCTAGGCATGGCTGGTTCAAATTTGGTCAGACGGGAGGTTATCTCAAGCATTGCTTTGAAGTTGCAGATCATTACTACGAGGACATAGAGTCCCAGCTCAAAGCTGACAAGATAGAGATAAAGAGATCCAGAGAGTATGGAGCACAGATAATCCATTCTATAGAAACTAATACCCCGAGAAGAATCAATGGGAACGTTACCAACTACGATCTGATAACCAACCTGCCTTATGGTTGTTGTGTGGAAGTCCCATGCTTGGTGGATAACACGGGCATCAACCCATGTTATGTAGGAGATTTACCACCTCAGTTGGCAGGTTTGATACGTACAAACGTCAATCTGCAAGAGCTTGCGGTTCTGGGCCATATACATCGGGATAAAACCCTTGTGAAACAGGCGATCAAGATGGATCCCCTCACTGCAGCTGTGTGCTCACTGGAGGAGATCGATAACATGGTCGATGAGCTGTTTGATGCTCAGAGAGAATGGCTGCCCCAGTTTAGTTAGTAGGAAGACATCAGAGTGGCATCCAGGTTGCGAACTCTAGGATTGACTAACAAGTTAGGAGAATGTTCAATGCCTGGAATAGAAGAGCTACGTAAAAGTGATATGATGGCACATTTGATAGATTCGCTGGAATCGGGGAAGGATATAGGACATTATGGGAGATTGGTCTTTGTCATGGTAGCAAGATACTTCTTATCTGAGGATGAGATAGTGGGGCTGCTTAAGAAGGATCCTGACTTCTCAGAGGAGGATGCCAGGAGCCTCTATAAACAGGTTGTATCAAAGGGCTATAACCCTCCGAAGAGGGAAAGGGTACTGGAGTGGCAAGATCAGCAGTATTTCCCTATATGTCCTAATCCAGAGGATCCTGATTCTTGTAACGTCTATAAAGATCTAAATTTTCCTGAGGAAGTATACGAACAGATAAACGAGTATTATGATCAGAAAACAGAATCGTAATTGGTGGGAGTCATATCCATGAGCGACGAAGTGTTTTCTAGGATAGATGCTAACAGAGACCAGTACCTCGAAGATCTCAAGGATTTCCTAAGGATACCTAGTATAAGTGCTTTATCAGAATACAAGGCTGAGGTTGCTAGATGTGCCGAGTGGTTGAAGGGGCATATGATCAAGATTGGACTCCAGAAGGCAGAGGTCATCCTTACCTCAGGGCATCCGGTTGTATATGGCGAATGGTTAGGAAGCGACTCTGGAAGGACGATACTAGTGTATGGACATTATGATGTTCAGCCTCCAGATCCTCTCGACCTTTGGCAGACTCCTCCTTTTGAACCCTCAGTAAGAGAGGGTAGGGTTTATGCGCGGGGAGCTGTCGACGATAAAGGACAGGTCATGATGCACCTGAAGGCAGTGCAGGCCCTTTTGGAGGAGTATGGGAGGCTTCCTGTCAACCTGAAGTTCATTATTGAGGGAGAGGAGGAGATCGGAAGCCCCAGCTTGGATGAGTTCCTGGTTCAAAATAAAGACAGATTAGCATCCGAAGCAGTTGTTATAAGCGATACTGGATGGATAGCCCCTGGAGTACCGTCTATCACTTACGCTCTGAGAGGACTATCCTATATTCAAGTCGATGTCTATGGTCCCAAGTCTGATCTGCATTCTGGCTCTTATGGTGGAGCTGTTATGAACCCTGCTGAGGCAATAGCACGTATAGTAGCCTCGCTTAAGGACGATAAAGGAAGGATCAAGATAGATGGATTCTATGATAAGGTAGTTGACTTGACTCCGCAGGAGAGAGAAGAATTCTCAAAATTACCTTTTGATGAAGAATCATTCCTTCAATCTCTTGGTGTAGATCAGCTGTATGGTGAGGAAGGGTACAGCACACTTGAGAGGCTATGGGCAAGGCCAACTCTGGATGTAAATGGTATATGGGGTGGATTTACTGGAGAGGGTTCCAAGACGGTTATACCTGCTGAGGCCCATGCTAAGATAAGCTGTCGTTTGGTACCGAATCAAGATCCTGAAGAGATCTCAGACCTCCTGGAGAGGTACATACGTAAGATGACTCCTCCAGGGGTGCGCGTTGAGATCCAGAGGATGCATGGAGGTAAACCAGCTATAGTGCCTATCGATCACCCTATTAACCAGGCAGCTGCTAGAGCTCTAGAGAAGGCTTTCGGTAAGAAAGCAGTTTTCATCAGGGCAGGTGGCACCATACCGGTGGTGGCTAGCCTAAAGGAGATACTTGGCTTACCATCTATCCTTATGGGTATGGGGCTGCCTGATGAAAACGCTCATGCCCCTAATGAGTGGTTCTTGCTAGATAACTTCTATGGAGGTATTAAGAGCGTTGCAGCTCTATGGCTAGATCTAGGTACGGTTACGGTCTGAAATAACTATTGTCATGGCATAG
Source organism: Thermobaculum sp. T2p (assembly GCF_059335935.1). NCBI lineage: Bacteria > Bacillati > Chloroflexota > Chloroflexia > Thermobaculales (SeqCode) > Thermobaculaceae (SeqCode) > Thermobaculum (SeqCode) > Thermobaculum sp. T2p. The sequence goes on along the minus strand of NZ_JANZYQ010000006.1, from coordinate 82,845 downwards.
AATCAGCTAACACCTCCTTAGGACAATTATCTAAGGAGGTGTTTTTCTATGTTGATCTTGGCCAGGAACTGGTGGTCTATTGTTCTGAGAGGTGTCATCGCTATTCTATTTGGGATATTAGCCTTTATTTGGCCAGGTATAACAGTTCTGGTGTTTGTTGCCTTGTTTGCTGCTTATGCCATCGTAGATGGTATCCTGGCTATCATCTGGGCTCTTCGTGACTCTCGAAATTGGTTAGCCCTTGTAATAGAAGGCATTTTGGGATTGGCAGCTGGTATAGTTGCTATCTTGTGGCCTGGGATAACAGCTTTGGCTCTGCTTTATCTTATAGCAGCTTGGGCAGTGGTCACAGGTATTTTTGAGATAGCAGCTGCGATACGCCTTCGTAGAGAGATTTCCAATGAATGGTTGCTTGGTTTAGCTGGACTGTTCTCTATAGTTTTTGGGATAATCCTCTTCTTATTCCCTGGTTCTGGTGCGCTGGCGGTGGTCTGGATTATAGCATCGTATGCGATACTGTTTGGCATACTGCTGATAGCACTAGGCCTAAGACTCAGGAGCATATACAAGTCCCTACGAACAGCTTAGTGCGACCTCTTGCCTATAACCGGGGCTTCCTGTTACCCTCATGTTTGCGGAGAGCCCTAATGCAGTCTTAGTGTTTATGGTGGTTTGATTAGAAAAGTGCATAAAGATAAGTTTGCCTAAGAGGAGAGAGTGATGGAGATTCTAGCCCATTACATAGCTGGTGAATGGATAAGTGGTACCTCTGAGGAATATAAGGATGATGTAAATCCCTCTGATTTCGGTCAGGTATTGGCAAAGATTCCTCTGGGGGATGATTCTACCGTGCAGAGGGCCGTAGAGGCGGCTAATAATGCCTTCAAAGGCTGGAAGCATACGCCTGGCCCTGGTAGGGCAGAGTTTATGCACAGGGTGGCTAACTTGTTAGCGCAGCATCGACAGGATGTTGCACGAGTTGTGGCCTTAGAGGTTGGCAAACCTATAGGGGAGGCCCTAGCAGAGGTAGATAGAGGCGTAGTTATACTACGCTACTATGCAGAAGAAGCGGTGCATCCAATGGGGAGTGTAATCCCGGCGCAGGTCCCTGGTAGTCTCCAGCTTACAGTGCGTGACCCAGTGGGCCCACTAGGAGTGATTACTCCTTGGAATTTCCCGGTAGCCATACCTTTATGGAAGATTTCTCCCGCTATTGCTTTTGGGAACACCGTGGTGTGGAAGCCAGCGGAAATGTCCTCGATGGTGGCTGTGCACTTGATGAAAATATTTGCTGAAGCTGGCCTCCCTCAGGGAGTAGTCAACCTTGTGCTAGGCAGTGGCTCGAAGATAGGCAAAGCACTGGTAGCCTCTGATGGGATAAGGGCTATTACATTTACTGGCTCAGAAGGTGTTGGTATGGGTATAGCTCAGCAGGCCGCTCAACGCAACATCAAATACCAGCTTGAGATGGGAGGCAAGAACGCAGCTATCGTGCTTCCTGATGCAGACCTGCGATTGGCAGCAAGGCTGATAGCTTCAGGAGCTATGAGGTATGCGGGACAGAAGTGTACTGCAACTAGCAGGGCAGTAGTTGTGGCCGATGTGATCGATAGTTTCATTGAGCACTTGATTGACGAGGTGAAAGCTCTGCCCGTTGCCCCAGCAATAGACGCAAATAGTGCGGTTGGACCTCTGATATCAGAAGATGCTCTTTCCAAGGTCAGTTACTACGCTGATGAGGGGGCAAAGTCTGGTGAGGTAGTTCTAGGTGGGAAGAGAGCTCAAGGTCCCCTCCTGGATAGAGGTTATTTCTTCGAGCCAACGGTAATTCGCGACGTCTTCCCTGATGCAAAAGTTGCTCAGGAGGAGATCTTCGGACCTGTACTTGTGGTGCATGAGGCCAAGGATCTGGATGACGCAATAAATATTGCCAACAACTCCAGATATGGGCTGAGTGTATCTATGTTCACTCGGGACATAAACGCTATACTTTCCTACATACCGAATATAGAGGCTGGGATGGTGAGAGTTAACGCAGATACAACTGGTGTAGATCCGCATGCTCCATTTGGCGGGATGAAGTCCTCAAGCTCACATTCTAGAGAACAAGGGCCTGCTGCAGTTGAATTCTTTACAGATACAAAAACTGTACAGATAAATCCAATAACCGGATAGAGAGTCATGGTTTATTCAGAGGATGAGATTTACGGTATGCACCCTCAGAGGGTATTCCCAGGAAGTGCTTGGGCTGTGGCTTTCCCACTTGGGGGCATTGGTACAGGCAACGTCTCACTAGGAGCTAGGGGAGAGCTACGAGACTGGGAGATATTTAATAGGCCCGCTAAGGGCTTCTCTCTCCCCAATACTTATTTTGCTCTGTGGGCAAGACTGGAGGACGAATCTCCAGTTACCAAAGTCTTGCAATCTCTTCCCCCTCCGCCTCATACTCAGTCGCATGGCTACCATCCTACTAGTGGCTTAGGGCTTCCACATTTTGCTTCCACGCTGTTTCGAGGCGAGTATCCTATAGCTTGGGTCGATTTCGAGGATGCTGATCTGCCTATAAAGGTTACTCTGGAGGCCTTCACACCTTTTGTTCCTCTGAACGCTGAGGATTCTGGCATACCGGGAGCGTACTTGATCTACAGGGTAGAGAATATATCTCCTAAGAGGATAGATGTGGCCATAGCTGCATCTATTACTAATCCTGTAGGTGAAGTAAGGCGAGATAGATTTGGTGGTTTCTCTGTAGAGAGAGGAGGTAATGCCAACGACTTTCGACGTCAGGGCCGTATATTAGGTCTGTTTCTTCGCTCTAACAGCTACCCTCTATACGACCTTAGGTATGGAGACCTATCTCTGGTAACTATGAATAGCCGCGTGACTTTCAAGCGAGTCTGGCTCCCCTCCAGATGGGCTTGCGATTCCGTTGAGGAGTTCTGGAGGGATTTTAGTATTGATGGCAAGCTGGAGGATCTAGGTATAGAAGATCCATCCGAGGAGGGACAAACCTATACTGGCTCGATTGCCGCTATGGAGACAATAGCTTCAGGCGAAGTAAAGGATTTCGTTTTCATACTTTCATGGTTTTTCCCTAACAGGATGAGGAGTTGGGAGGGTGATGCTGAAGGCCTTGAGGACGTAGAGATAGTTAGAAATCACTATTCTAGAAGATTCTCCAGCTCCTGGGATGTAGCAATGCATCTTGCCAGGAGGTATGACGAGTTAAGATCTGTTACTTTCAGCTTTCATGATGCTCTGTTTAATAGTACCCTTCCTACTCATGTCATAGATGCAATAGCTAGTAACATCACTGTTCTGCGTAGCCCTACTTGCTTTTGGCTTGAGGATGGTAGCTTCATGGCATGGGAGGGGTGTTTTGATGATGCTGGGTGTTGTGCTGGGACCTGTACCCATGTCTGGAACTATGCTCAAACTGTAGCCTTCTTGTTCCCTGATCTTGAAAGGGCTATGAGGCGTAGCGAGCTTTTAGCTGAGACCAATCAGGAAGGTAAAATGAACTTTCGGGGTTTGACTTCCTTAGGCCAGATTTGGGACCACGAGGCGGCAGCTGACGGTCAACTAGGTACGGTGATAAGAGTATACAGGGAATGGAAGTTTTCAGGAGATGATGCTTTCCTGAGGGAACTATGGCCTAAGGTTAAGTCTGCTGTCAGTTATTCTTCCCTATATTGGGATAAAGACCGGGACTTCATCCTCGAAGGTAGACAACATAACACTTACGATATAGAGTTCTACGGGCCTAATCCACTTACCGGGATATTGTTTCTAGGAGCCCTTAGAGCAGCCGAGGAGATGGCAAAGTATCTAGGTGATGAGTCTGCAAAGTCCTATGAGCAGGCTTTTGAGGCTAGTTCTAGAAAGCTGGATCAACTGCTGTGGAATGGAGAATACTACATCCAGAAATTGGATGATCCTGATGAGTATCGTTATCAGCATGCTAGCGGTTGCCTTTCTGATCAGCTTTTTGGGCAGACGTTGGCTAGCCTGACTGGGTTAGGATATTTGCTTCCCAAGGAACACATTAGAAGAGCTCTAGAATCCATATTTGCTTATAATTTCAAGCCTAACTTCTGGAACCACACAAATACACAAAGAGTATACGCTCTTGGAGATGATGCTGGATTGGTGATGTGTACCTGGCCTTTGGGCGACAGACCGTCTTTCCCGTTCCCATACTCCGACGAGGTTTGGTCAGGGACGGAGTACCAAGTTGCTACTCTCATGATATACGAAGGACTTCTTGATGAAGCGCTAACGATCGTCAGGGCTACGAGGGATAGATACGACGGCTTCAAGAGAAATCCATGGGACGAGGTAGAGTGTGGTCATCACTATGCCCGTTCAATGGCAAGCTGGGGATTACTTATAGCCCTTAGTGGTTTTTATTATGATGGACATAGTAATACTATGACTTTTGATCCTAAGATCAATAAGGAAAACTTTGCCTGCTTTTGGAGTACTTCTAAGGCTTGGGGGATCTTCAGCCAGAGAACTGATCCACAGACTGGCAATATAATTCCTCATGTAGAGGTGTTATACGGTGATGCCCAAGGCATGAAGGTGTTAGCATGTGGTCAGGAAATAACCTTGTAGATGTGGAGGAGTACAGTAATGGGGCTGTCGGAGGAGATAAGGGAAGCCATAGTACCGGATGGTACGGTGTCTATATGGTGGTTGGGCCAGGCCAGCTTTGTGTTACGGACCAATGATCAGACTATCTATATAGACCCTTTTCTGTCGGAATTTGAAGGTAGGCTTATCCCACCTCCATTCTTGCCAGAGGAGGCTCCACCAGCTAGCGCTGTCTTGATAACACACGATCATATAGATCATTTGGATCCTGAAACTATCCCAGGGTTGATAAAAAACTCCCCTGAAGCCAAGTTTCTTGTTCCAAATCCTATATCCAGCCAACTGTTAGATATAGGTGTCCCGTCAGAGCAGATAATAGGCGTTCAACCAGAAGATAACGTATCTCTGGGCTCTATAGCTGTTCATGTGACGCCTGCTATGCATGGTGAGTCATTTCCCCCTTATGCCTATACCTTTGGAGATCCCCAAGAAGGCTATAGGTTTGTAGGTTACGTGCTGGAATATGGTGATACGCGTATATATCATGCTGGCGACACCATAGTCTTCGATGGCTTATCGGATATGCTCAGAAAACTGAACGTTGACGTGGGACTTCTCCCTATAAATGGGAGAAACTACTTTAGGGAAAAGAATAACTTGGTAGGGAATATGGATGAGCGCGAGGCAGTGGAGCTCGCGGCTGAGGCGCATATAAGCACGATAATCCCCATGCATTACGATATGTTTGAAACAAACCTTGGCAGGCCAGATGCTCTGATATCTTACCTGCAGAGGTTTCATCCTGAGATAACCTGTATATTCCTTGCCAGATTCAAGAGGTTCGACTACGTCAAATCCCCACAAAAGTTATCTGAGGTGCAGGGCGCATGAGCTCTATAGACGACGCACGCCTTTTTCTCAGAAGTCTGGATCTGCCTCCAGGTGACCTTTACGACCTCCCTACTAGCACTAAGAGGTTCCCCGATGGGGCCCAATATAGAATTGAGATTCCAAGTACAGAGGGTCCAGCGTGTTTGCGCGCAGTAATAGAGGAGTCTGAGCGTCTTGGAGTAACCATACATAGGGTATCTCAGGGTAGCGGGGTTCTAATGCTAACTGATGATGAGATAGATGATATGGCCTCATTGGCTTCTGCTAGAGGTATTGAGGTAAGCCTATTTGCCAGACCTAACGCTAGTTGGGATACCAGTGCCATGAGTCTTGCTAGTGCAGGTGGCGTGGTATCTCCACGCGCGAGAGGTCAGGATCAGCTTATCTATTGCCTGGAGGATATCAAAAGGGCTGCAGACCACGGAATAAGAAGCGTCCTGTTGGCTGATGAGGGCGTGCTGTGGGTCGCAGCTAAGATGCGCTCTAGGGGTGAACTTCCAGCAGACATGCAGTTTAAAATGAGTGTGATGATGGCTGCGGCCAATCCAGTATCAATCCGTCTCATGCAGGATCTAGGAGCTAACACCTATAACATTCCCACAGACTTGACTCTTCCTCAGATAGCAAGTATACGTGCAGCCGTGGATATACCGCTTGACATATACGTAGAGGTACCTGATGATGTGGGAGGCTTTGTCAGGTTGTACGAGATTCCTGAGTTGATAAGGATCGCATCTCCGGTTTATATCAAGCTAGGATTAAGAAATGCCCCAAATATATATCCCGTAGGCAAGCATCTGGAATCCGTAGCTGTGCTAATGAGCAGGGAAAGGGTAAGAAGAGCCAAGATAGCTGTAGATATAATCCATCGGTACTATCCAGATGCCGTGCAATCTGCTGCAGGAGCTAAGGGATTGGCGGTACCTGTCCCTAGAAAATCCTAATCTCTCCGCAAGAATTAGTATTTAATCAGCCCGAGGACCTCTAACTCACCTACGCTGTCCATATATAGCCATCCCATCTGGTTTATAGATAAATAAAAATCATCTCCTTATATATCTGGGCAAAAGAATTGCTGACCTATTTACTTGGACAGATTTTAGTGCTATATTGCTGCGGACTTTTGATGCTGTAGTTTCTATATTTTCATAAGGAGGTGTAGGTGTGCGCAGTAAGATATCTATCTTAAGTATTTTCCTTATATTTACATCCCTTCTGTTTATTGCTTGTGGTGGACAAGGAGGTACTCCTACTGCTAGCACAGGAGGCGCTTCTCAGTCTCCAAGTCCTTCCCCCGCAGCTTCAGCACAACCCACGCAACCTGCCAATCAAGGAGGTAGTGCTGGAGAGAACAAGCTTGAGATATTCAGCTGGTGGACTAATCCAGGAGAAGCCGATGGCTTGAAAGCCCTATTTGAGATCTTTAAGGAGCGTCGTCCTGGTGTTGAGGTAATCAATGCTACGGTTGCTGGTGGTGCGGGTACCAACGCGAAGGCTGTGCTCGTTACACGTATGAGGGGTGGTGATCCTCCAGATAGCTTCCAGGTTCATGCAGGACAGGAACTGATCGGTACATGGGTAGTTGCAGACAAGATGGAGCCTATTACCGACCTCTTCAAGCAGGAGGGTTGGGATAAGGTAATGCCTAAGACCCTGCTAGATCAGATAACATACAAAGGGGAGATATACTCCGTACCTGTGAACGTCCACAGGTCGAATATGTTGTGGTACAACATCGAGATATTCAAGAAGAATAATCTGCAGCCCCCAAAGACCATTGACGATTTCTTCAAGGTGGCAGAGAAGCTCAAAGCTAAGGGTATTACTCCTCTTTCGGTGGGTGGCAAGGATAAGTTTGAAGTGCCTCACCTCTTTGAGAGTGTGCTGCTGGCCACATTCGGACCAGAAGATTATCCTAAACTTTTCAAGGATCCCAGCATGTGGGAGAATGACCCTCGACTTGATAAAGCCATAGATACCCTCAACAAGATGCTGGACTATGCTAACGAAGATAGGGCCTCTTTGAGTTGGGCTGATGCCGCACAGCGCGTTATAGATGGTGAGGCTGCAATGACTATAATGGGCGACTGGGCTGAGGGTTACTTTATCAACAAGGGAGCTAAACCCAATAAGGACTTCGGCTGGGCTCCTGCTCCCGGTACCAGCGGTTCATTCCTCTGGCTAAGCGATAGCTTCGGTTTACCAAAGGGGGCTCCTCATAGAGAGAATGCCATAGAGTGGCTCAAGGTTTGTGGCTCCAAGGAAGGCCAGGATGCTTTCAACCCGAAGAAAGGGTCTATCCCCGCTCGCACAGATGCTGACAAGAGTAAGTACGATGTCTACCTGCGTTGGTCAATTGATGAGTTCAAGAGAGATAAGCTTGTTCCGAGCATAGTCCACGGAGCTGCGGCAAACGAGGCTTACATGACTGACTATGACAATGCTCTAAACTTATTCTCCGCTAACAGGGATAAGGAAGAGTTGAAGGGAATGCTCTTGGATGCTGCAAGCGAGCTACAGTCTCAGTAGTTGGTAGATAGTGGCTGGGAGTTTATCCCAGCCCCTTGTTCAGGAGGTGAGTATGGCAGAAGCTACAACTTCAGTCGTAGAGAAGGCTGCAGAGAGGGCCGCACCTAGGAAGTCACTTCAGCTCAACGAGAGGCTGATTGGCATATTGATGATCTCTCCATCTGTTATCGCTATTGCGGTGTTTGTCTATGGTTTTATCGCCTGGACTGGTTGGGTATCGCTCAGTAGATGGAGAGGTATTGTAGCTGATCTCAGTTATGCCGGCTTCGAGAACTATATAAATGTCTTCAAATCTTACAGGTTCCAAACGGATATCAGAAATACAATAGTTTTTACCCTATTTTTCCTGCTCGGATCTCTAGTAATAGGGCTTTCGCTTGCCATGTTAGTTGACTCGAGGGTGAAAGGGGAGTCTTTCTTTCGCACGGTATACCTATTCCCTATGGCTCTATCGTTTGTTGTAACAGGTACCGCTTGGCAGTGGCTCTTCTCTCCTGGTACTCCACAGGAGCCTCATGGTTTGAATCAGCTGTTCCATATGTTTGGTCTACACATATACCAAAATTGGAGCACTACATCTTATGTGTGGCCGGGAGGCGGCTGGAGACCGGACTGGCTAAGGATACCTATAGGTATTCCTGTAGCTATGATTCCGGTTATAGTAGCTGCCATATGGCAGATGTCTGGATTTACCATGGCCATGTACCTTGCAGGACTAAGAGGCATTCCCGAGGACCTGAAAGAAGCTGCGAGAGTGGATGGAGCTAGTGAATGGCAGATCTTTAGAAAGATAACTCTTCCTCTGCTGCAGCCCATAACTCTGAGTGCAGTGATAGTCCTAGGTCATATATCTCTCAAGATCTTCGACCTTATAATCACCCAGACTGGTGGTGGTCCTGGTTTCGCCACGGATGTACCGGGCATATACATGTACGAAACTACGTTCAAGAGCAACAAGTATGCTGAGGGTGCAGCTGTTGCGATAATTATGCTCCTACTGGTTTCAGTGTTGATCATTCCCTACTTGATATACAACATGCGATCGGAGACTGAGAGATGAGTACGAAGTCCATGCAGTTGCCAAGAATTAGATATTCGCGAATCATTATCTACCTGGTCATGATTGCATTTGCGATTTTCTACCTGTTGCCAGTGTATTTGATGCTTATCACTGGAATGAAAAGCTTTGAGGAAGTTAGCATAAGCCGTATGTGGGCTCTGCCGTCTTCCCTTAGCTTTGATAGTTTTGCCGCTGCTTGGGAGAGGCTTAATGTAAGCTTCCTAAACAGCATAAAGCTCGTCGTACCTGCAACTGTTATCTCTAGCATCTTGGGCTCCATGAATGGCTATGTGCTTTCTAAGTGGAAATTCAGGGGATCAGATACTATATTTACTGCCATACTTTTCGGGATGTTTATTCCTTATCAGAGCATATTAATACCCTTGGTCCTAACCCTTCAGAAGATAGGACTTTATGGCTCTATCCCTGGGTTGATACTTACGCATGTGGTGTATGGAATACCGATCACTACGCTAATATTTCGCAACTACTATGCAGGTATACCTGGCGAGTTGGTTGAGGCTGGCAAGGTAGATGGTGCGGGATTTTTTGGTATATATCGACATATTATATTTCCGCTATCCGTGACTGGCTTCGTAGTGGTAGCGATATGGCAGTTTACATCTATATGGAATGAGTTCCTGTTTGGGTTAATAATCACCAATTCCCCAGAGCAACGGCCTGTGACCGTAGCTTTGCAGAATATAGCAGGAAGTCAGTATACACTTTGGAACGTACAGATGGCAGGAGCTCTACTTGTAGCTATTCCCACTTTGGTAGTCTATGTGCTTCTGGGGCGTTACTTCCTGAGAGGTCTGCTGTCAGGTGCCTTGAAGGGGTGATCCTTGGCAGCAAGGTAAGCTCATGAAGAACAGGGTACCTACCGTCCAGACCGTAAACCAGCAGGCTGCTATCAGGAAAAGCAGCCTGCTGTATCTTTGGCTATAGAGCTGAGTTATAGACAGCAATGCTAAGGCGGGCAGTAAGTACCACGGGTATGCTGTGTAGAAGCATACGGGCAGCAAGAACATGAAAGTACCCCATATCAGAACTTCTTTTCTGTAGCCCCTTGCTTTTCCTAGCAGTAATTCAAAACCCTTTCTAAGGCTCCAGTACACTAGTGCCAAGCTGGCCAATGCGGAGGTGGCTGCTGCCCAAGGTAAAGCGAACTTTCTAAAGAGCATTATCGCTACTACTGCCAAGGGTATGAGTCCCGATGGACTAAACCTCTGTGAGGATAGAAAACCAAAGGTTTCAGTTCCATGCCAGAAAGGATAGTAAGTGATGAATGCTAATATAGCGGCTACAATTAGGTACTTAGCTAGCTGGAATGCTTTGCTGAGTAACTTGGATTCTTCTTGCATGCGTGCCGCTACAAAGAACCCTAGTAGGGGAACTGTAGTGGGCTTTATCAAGGCCGATGTACATAACGCCAAATATCCTGGTAGCTTCCTGTTACTGATCAGCAGCAACACTGTAAGTACCAGTAGCAGTGCCATGAAAGCATCTAGGTGGGCGTTTACCGCTGCTTCTACGAGCACTATTGGGTTCATCGCATATAACATGGCAGCCTTGTGTGAAGGCTGTAACGAGATCTTGCTTGATATTTTCTGAATTAGGAACGCTGTTAGGAGAACAGTGCCGCCACACAGAATCTTAAATGTAAATGTCGAGGCGAATGGACCTGTACCAGATACGAATACTACAGCACCGCATATTACTGTCCAGATAGGCCCATATGGAAAAGTAAGGAATTTCCAATCAGCATAACCGTATAGAGGGCTTGCCGGTAGAGCTGATGGGGGGGTTGCATAGGGGTTCATCTTGTAAATAGATGTCACCTCTCCAGATATGGAGTAGTAGAACACATCTCTGGATGTCACAGGTGGAGTTAGAACGGCTAGTAATGTTATGGCAATCGCAAGTATCCAGTTCTCCTTGCTGTTCTCGTAACTGAGAGTCCTTATCTTAGCTATATAGCTGCTCCAAAGACACAGCATGATCAAGATATGCGATATTCGGAACAGCATGGTCGTCATTGGAATGTAAGGAGTATGCAGAACAGCCCTGTACATCTCGGATATTTGGGCAGCGGGATGCCCTGACGGAGTATTGGAGTAGAGCAGTAGCAGGAAGAAGTACGTAGGGAGCAGCGTCCTGCTTAGGAGGGTAGTTACACTATCTCCCCCAAATCTAGAACTGATTCTAGGAAATCTAGATTCTCTTAGTAATTCCCGACTTGTATCTACAAACATGCTGCTTTATAGTAGCAGTTTTAGCAGCTTTCATGCCTCTAGTTTGTAGGTAATCTCTCTGGTAGAGTCAGCCTTGCTACTCCTATACGTGTGTCGGCCATACCATAGTAGATGTCGTATTGCCCATTACCCCTATCATCAATACCTGTCGGGAATACTACGTGGGGTACGACTCCGCTTCTCTCCTCATCCATTTGAGGTTCCAATATAGGGTGATCAGTTCTGAAAATCGTCTTTTCAGGATGTTCCTTGTCTAGGAATAATAATCCTGCACAATACTTTCTGCCAGTTGTTGAATCTGCGGACTCCGAGACCCCATGATACACGTGCATCCAACCGAAATTAGTCATTACCGGCACAGTGCCTCCTCCTATTCGCAAACTCTCCCATTCGTACTCGGGGTCAATTACTACCTTATGCTTACGCACTACTTGGAGTGCTTTGAGGTCTTTACGAACTTCTTCCAGGGAGCAAAAAGAAACCCATATGCTAGGTCTAGGATCTAAAATAGTCTTAGGTACATCTTCTTCGTCATATACTGGACGATGAAGTACGGCTAAGGATTCCTTTCCGTCAGGGTCTAGTACCGGCATTGGAAAATAAGCTGCGTCTTTGTTGTGGTAGTCATCAAAGTCGACTAGGTACACGGGGTCTGGGTCTGGTTCGAAGTTCAGTAACCCAAGCCTTTCCCAGTGAAAGAGATCCTCGCTTATAGCAACGGCTATTCTCGGCCCTCCTGGCCCCCAAGCTGTGTAAGCCATAACGAACGTGTCTATGGCTTGTATATAAGTGACCCTTGGATCTTCGCATCCTCCAGTGTTTTCTTCGGGTCTGAGCTCATACCATTCTTGGGGCTCCAATGCGTATCCTAGTCTTTCGACTGACGAGGGTAAACCATTATCGTCGAATATCACCCGTGCTATCCCCACGCGAGAGTAGTTTCCTCTTCCTACTACGCGCGGAAATAAGTACAACTCGCCATCCCTGCCCCGTATAGCAGCTGGATTGAGTACTCCTTCCACTTCCTCAGGGATATTGGGGTCTGGAGACATGATAATGCCTAGTCTCTCAACCTTGAACAGTGTTTCTTCTTCCAACATGTGGAGCTCCAAAGTGAGATTTTATTTGGCGCATCGAAATTATTGTACATTCTGCTGAGGATACTCACAGCACGAGTTGCTTCTTCTATGAGTCTTGAGATTAATATGCTTCACTTGGAGGATGTGTGGCCTAATATTAGCTTGATGCTCTCTAGGTCAACTGGGTGAGATATTAGATTTCCCTGTATGAGCTTGCAGCCCATGGATAATAAGATCTCCCTCTGTAACTTTTCCTCTACGCCTTCCGCGATTATTTCCAGTTCGAGGGAGTGAGCTAAGGAGATAATTGTGTGAATTATTGCTCTATGTTCCTCATCATTAGGTAGCATTTTTATAAACGATTGATCTATCTTGATGAGGTCAATTGGCAATTTTCTGAGATAGCTTAGGCTTGAATATCCAGTCCCAAAATCATCTATTGCTATCCTTATTCCTAGCGCCTTGAGTTCTTTAAGCACATTTGTTATGCACTCTACCTCTTCTACCAGCGCGTTTTCAGTGATTTCTAGCTGTACCTCTTTTGGCTGTAAGTCATACTTGTGAAGAATGGATTCTAGATTATTGATGAAGTGAGGTTGCCTAAGTTGTTTTGCTGAGAGGTTTATACTGATCACGAAACTAGAGCCAGTTTCTGCTTTCAAATAGGCTGTTTGCTCGCATGCTTTGTTGAGTACTATTTCTCCCAGTGTGTTTATTAATCCAACTTCCTCAGCAATAGGTATAAATTTATCGGGACTTAAAATCCCCTTAGGAGAGTTCCACCTGAGCAGAGCTTCTATCATTTCTACCTTGTCGGTGGTAGCATTCACTATTGGCTGGTAGTACACTACGAACTGATCGTTTTGTATAGCCGTTCTCAAGTTGCGTTCTAGTTCCAGTATCTCTGAGGCTTCCTTTTCCATGGATTGATCAAAGATGACATAAGTGCCTCTTCCCAATGACTTTGACTTGTATAAAGCAATATCAGCTTTTCTTAGTAGTGATGAGGCTGAATCTTCGGAAGAGGAACATAGTGCTATCCCTATGCTTATGGATGTATATATGCTTTCCCCAGCTATATCAAAGGGTTGACTGATGGATTCGATGATCCGCTTGGCTATTGATACGACATAGTCGATGCTCTTCACCTTTGTAACCACTACAGTGAATTCGTCCCCTCCAAATCGCGCTGCAAAGTCGGTTGGGCGTAGATTAGCACTGAGCCTACGAGCGACTGCAACTAACAGAGAATCCCCTGCTTGGTGTCCCAGGTTGTCATTTACTGCTTTGAAGTTATCTAGGTCCAGAAACAAGACGGCAATGCTGCGGCTTCTGTTGGAAGCAAGGAGCTTCTCGAGTTGCTGCCCTAGCATTACCCTGTTTGGAAGACCAGTCAAGGGGTCATGGAGAGCTTGCCTAAGTAAACTCTCTTCGTTTACCTTCTGCTCGGTCACATCCTGAACCGTGCCTGTAAGTAGCAGGCGTGAATCAGTTCCTTTTACTATTTGAGCTTTACTGTGTACTACTCTGACGCTGTTGTCGGGAAGTAATATTCTGTAAGAAACGTTGTATTCTTTTAACGCCTTTATAGAGTCCCTATATGTACTGTCGACGCGAGCCCTGTCACCCGGATGTACTATGCTGAGTAGATACTCATAATTTGGCTCTAGGGATCCAGGTTTGAGTCCATAAATCCTGAAGGTCTGATCGGACCATACCTCTTGACCTGTAGATGTATCTCTTTCCCATAGACCCAGGTTTGCAACTCTTTCTGCTATCTCTATCTTTGCACGCTCGATCTCTAGCTGCACTCTCAGAGATTCTGTTAGCGAGACATCCTGCATTAGCAGCAATGTGAGATTGGAAGACAGCCTGCTGGAGTAGGCTCTAACCTTAACCCAGCCATCTCCGGCCCTACGTAGCTTTAGGTCAGCCTGTGAGACCTTGTGAGCTTGATTCTGCTGAAGTACTAGCTTCTTAGCGGATTCTTGATCCTCCTTATGGATTAGCTCTAATAAACTTGCTCCCGTTAAGGCTTTGGGAACGAAGTTGATCAAGCTTTGTAACGACTTGCTAGCGTAAGATATACTGAGGTCCTGATCTATTATCAGCATGGGTATGGTTGCTGCATCTAGGCATGCTTCTAAGTGAGTTAAGGCGGTTGATGATACTAACTTCGAGCTCTCTTTATTCGAGGTCCTCGTTCTATTACTTGCCGCTATAACTAATATTGTGACTATTCCTAATGCTGTCAGCAGGATTATAATCAGGACTTCGTTCTGTAACATTCTGTTTTTGTAAACCTGGGTTTATGGCTAATTATGCACCAAATAGTCAATAAGGTCTAATAATTATAATTACTGCAAAATGCAAACTATAGCTCTGAAGTATTAGCTAACACTCCAGAGCTATAAAGTGCTGAGTATTTAATTAGTAATTCATGATAGGAAGCGGGGTATAACTTCCTTACCAAAGAGCTCCATGCTTCTGGTACTTGGGAAATCGGCAAACCTTAGCTGAAAGTGCTGCACTCCGGATGCTATGCGCGCCTCCACCTGCCTGGCTACTTCATCGGGAGTGCCAAAGATCGCGCTGTCTTCGCTGTAGAATGGGCTGCTTTTAGCTATTCTCTCAGCTTGGCTAGAGCTGTCTGCTACAGCCACGCAGGAGCTTGACCAGCTCTTTACTATATTATCGTAACTCCTACCAACATCCTCACAATGTCTTCGTAGCACCTCTAGTTTATGCCTGAAGGTTTCTATGCTTCCCCCGGAAAGGTTCCACCAGTCTGCGTGCTGAGCAGCTACCCTCATAGTAAGTTTCTCTCCAGCTCCGCCTACCATAATTGGTGGTAGCGGATCTGGTTTAGGATTGACTGTAGCCTCGCGAACACTATAGTATTTGCCTTCAAAAGTTGCTTTGGAGCGGGTCCACAGTAATTTGGTGATCTGTATAGCTTCCGCCATTTGGGCTATCCTAATTGATGGTTTGGGGAAAGGGAAATTGTATTCGATGTATTCCTTCTCTTTCCAGCCCGCCCCTATACCGAATATATATTTTCCCGGATTGAGTGCGCACAGCTGTGCGAAGGCTTTAGCTAGCAATGCTGGGTTTCTATAAGATTGACAGAATACAGTGGACCCCCACTTAATCTGAGGATATAGTGCTGAGTAATAGGAGATCGTAGTAAAGCATTCTATAGTAGGCGTGTCTTCTTCTTGCCAATCAGGCCAGGGGATGAAATGGTCTGCAACCCAGACGCTGTCGTAGTTGTAGCTGACCAGCACATCTAGGTTTTCACGTACCTGCCGAGTGAACTCAGCGAAGCTACTACCATCTGTAGGAAAATCTGGAAATCTCCATCCAAACCCTATAACATCCAAGGCGTTCACTCCTGCTTTTATTCGTCAAGCAAGTTGTGTAGAAACTTAATCTTCTCTAGAGTCTGATAATTACCTCCACCTTCGTGGTGGTTGTATGTATAGATCCTGATCTCTTTAGGGCCAGCATAATGGTTATAAGCAGCAAATACAGTGGACGGTGGACATACCTCATCCATTAAGCCAACTGAGAACAGTGCAGGACATTTTGCTCTTGCTGCAAAGTTGACTCCATCGAAGTAAGAGAGTGTACTAAACACCTGATCGACTTTGTCTCTGTGCACCGCACAGTACTTTGATATCTCTATGTAGGGTGCTGAGTCGGTGATCTCAGTAGCTCTTCGATAGTGGCATAGGAATGGAACATCGGGCATTGCAGCAAACACGTCTGGCACTAGCCCGCAACTGCGAGTGTTATACCTCCGCCCTGGCTTCCACCTGTGACTATGATCTTATCTGAGTCTACTTCTGGGTATTGCTTTGCGGCCTCGACTGCTCTGACAGCGTCGGTGAATACCCTGCGGTAGTAGTATGTTGTAGGGCTAAGGATTCCTCTTGTCATAAATCCTGGAAACTGAGGATCAATAGCAGCGTTTGGATCGTCGGGAGTATCACCCTTCAGGAAACTGCTGCCTTGCCCTCTGGTGTCCATTACCAGATGGATATATCCTACGCTGCTCCATGTTAGCCAGTCTATAGGGAATCCTCGTCCTCCACCGTAGCCTATAAATTCCACTACACATGGGATCTTTCCAGTTTGCCCTTTGGGCTTTAGCAGCCACCCTTTGATATCCTGACCGCCGTAACCTTTGAAAGTTACATCATAAGTTTCTACGTTGCGCAGGCCATAATCTACAGCCTCGAACCTGGCGTTGATGGGAATAGCTCTGGCCTCTTGCAGGGTGTTATTCCAGAAATCGTCAAAGTCTGAAGGTTCTTGTCGTGGTGGTAAGTATTTCTGTAGCTCATCTAGTGACAGATCAAAGAAGGGCATGCCCGAATCCTCCGTAATTAGGTTATACAGCATCTACTGTCAGCAGGTTATCAGAAAGTATGGATGGACTGCTAGAGAGGTTTACGGATGGTAGTGCTTGCGATGCTTCTCTAGTTCCTCCAAGGTTGCAAACTTCTTGTTGCAGCTAGGGCAGGGATAGTCGGGACTAGAGACCTCGTGAGCTTGTCGTCCGTGCTCTTCAAGTTCTTCGAGGGTGCGGAACGTGACGTGACAGACATCACATTTATACTTATAGTCCTGCCGCATGCCTAACTCTCCTTACCGGTATCGTATCTATGGCCCTCGATGCATACTACTCCTTCGGGCCCGACGATCGCATCATGTACGATGCCTGGAGGTAGATCGAGTCTATCACCTGGATGCATCTCAATCTTAGTTTGTGTTTCTGGGAAACCAAATGTTATGGAACCTTTAGCCACATACAATACCTTATGGTAAGAATGAGAGTGTGGAGCATATACGTCTCCAGGAGAATTCGACCAAGTATAAAATTGGAGGTTTTCCTTTCTCATAATCTGTTGTATCTGATCGTCTGTTGGAGGAGTATCACTTGACCACCTAGTGACTTTGGGGTTACTGTTCATGAGATACCTCCTGTTGACTGTCACATTGTACCTGCCGTATCCTCTTCTGACTGGCTTTGTTGTGGCCGTTGATCGCCCTGGCTTTGTATGAAGCTTATTCTACCTTTAGGTTCTATTATGGCCCACGCTACGTTAGATATGTTAGCTATACCGGCTAGCCTCATCTCGGACTCTACCTCTGATCGGGTCACCCTGGCATTTCGCATGTTAGGTTCTATATATTGACCGTCTCTAACTATAACTATAGGCTTACCATCAAAGAGTTGCTCAAACCTTCTAGATAGATATGTTGCCCAGGAGATGCTTGCGGCCCAAAAGCCGAATGTCGTGATAGCTATAAGAGCCCCAGTTAATGAGAAATCATTGTGAGTTATGCCTTGTTGTATAAGATCTCCCATCACGACCAGTACTATAAGTTCAAAGGGAGTCATCTGTGCAAGCTCTCTTTTCCCAAGTAGCCTTATGAGGATATAAAGTCCCCAGAATATGACTGTTGCCCTAATGACTATGTCCATCTTACGGCCACACCATTATGGAGTAGTCAACTCTGTTGATTTCTGCCCCATTGCTAAGCAACCTAATAGCGCCATGATTTTGCCCTCTCAAGCTGGGGTTTATTTGCAAATCTACTTTTACTAGGAACTCTTCATTACTGCTGAGGTTGCCAAACAAAAATCTAAAATCGCCGTTTTCATAGGACTCTTCCTGTGGAGCTGGAGACATTGTGTTTATGGTCATATCCTTCCATAAATCAGCAGATACACCTAGCACAGTGTTCTTCAACTCTGTCTTCGGAATTATGTGTATCCTCATCTCAAAGATCTCTCCTGTGCGTATGAACCTTGGGCCTTCGATCTCCAGCACCGAGGTGTTATTTTGGGAAGTCGCCATGTGGCGCATTGGTCCTAGTATTCCAGATAAGCTCGCTATCACGATCAATGAGAGCAGGATCAGCGGTGTCGGATTAGCACGACCATGTATACCTCTGCGCTCTTCCCAATGAGACAGCTCTATACCATCAGGTGGAGAACTCATAGACAATAAGTATTCCTTTTTGGTAGATCATAGTCTCTGCCTGTCCAGTTTGCATCATATGGAAGTTGCGGGGTGTGAAGTTTGGACTTTTAGTCTTCAAATAGAGTAAAACTTGTACAATAAGCCTGTACCTCAAATTTCTAAGATCTTCGGAGGCTGCATATGAGCGACGCATCGACCGGATTTGATACTAGACACAAAAGCAGAACCATAGTTGAGGGGCGTGAGAGGGCAGGTGCCAGGTCCATGCTACGGGCCATAGGATGGACCGATGAAGATTTCCGTAAGCCCGTTATCGGAGTAGCTCACTGTTGGATAGAGACAATGCCCTGTAACTATGGTCATAGAGAGCTTGCAGAACATGTCAAGCGAGGGATTAGAGATGCCGGAGCTGTACCTGTAGAGGTAAACACTGTCGCTATAAGCGATGGCATCACTATGGGCACAGAAGGTATGAAGGCCTCCCTGATAAGCCGCGAGGTGATTGCTGACTCCATAGAACTGGTGGGTCGAGGGCATATGTTTGACGCCATAGTCATCCTTGTGGCCTGTGATAAGACGATTCCTGCAGGGGCTATGGCCTTGGCAAGACTGGATATTCCAGGATTTCTTATCTATACGGGAACTATTTATCCAGGCAAGTACAAAGGTAGAGACGTAAACATCCAGGATGTTTATGAAGCTATAGGAGCAGCGGCTGCTGGCAAGATTACGGATGAAGAACTTACGGAGCTTGAAAAGGTAGCTTGTCCGGGTATTGGTGCCTGTGGGGGGCAATATACTGCCAATACTATGGCTACAGTTATAGAAGCCTTAGGTATAGCTCCTGTAGGGTCCGGATCCACTCCTCAGCCTCACCCTGATAAGAAGAGGATTTGCTATGAGGCAGGTAAGTTGGTGGTTGATCAACTCAAGAGGGGGCTGAAACCGAGCGATATACTCACTAGGCAAGCTTTCCTTAACGGTATCGCAGCTGCTACTGGAACTGGGGGATCTACTAATGCAGTGCTACACCTATTGGCTATAGCGCGAGAGGCCGGTGTAGAGTTGACTATAGATGACTTCAATGAGATAAGCGAGAATACTCCAGTTATCACCGACTTGAGGCCATCTGGTAAGTACACAGCAGTCGATGTCTATGAGGCTGGCGGTATAGAGCTGATACTGAAGAGGCTTATCGAGGGCGGTAAGATAGATGGCAGTCAGCTAACACCCACAGGCAGAACACTTGCCGAGGAAGTGGCAAACGTTCAGGAGAAGAAACCTGGCCAGCAAGTTATATTGAGCCTGGATAATCCTAAGAGCCCAGTGGGTGGGCTAGTGATACTCAAGGGCAATCTCGCACCTGAAGGCGCAGTGGTAAAGATAGCTGCAAGTGGTAGGACGTATCATAAGGGCCCAGCAAGAGTATTTGACTGTGAAGAAGATGCCATGGAGGCAGTAATCAACAAGCAGATAAATCCTGGAGATGTTGTAGTGATTAGATATGAAGGACCAAAAGGTGGTCCTGGAATGCGAGAGATGCTAGGTGTCACTAGCGCGATAGTAGGTGAAGGGCTTGGAGATTCGGTAGCGCTCCTTACTGATGGAAGGTTTAGTGGAGCTACTCGTGGACTGATGGTGGGACATGTTTCTCCGGAAGCGGCTGTAGGCGGACCCATAGCTGCCCTGCGAGAAGGAGATATGGTGACCATAGACCTCGATAATAAGAAGCTTGAGGTAGACCTACCTCAAGAGGTGATCACGGCTAGAATGCAGGAGTGGAAAGCACCTGCCCCTCGTTACACATCTGGTGTGTTTGCCAAGTATGCGGCGCTGGTATCTTCGGCCTCCGAGGGTGCCGTAACCAAAGCCTTTCTCTAGACTCCTTACATAATGAGGCAGGGGAGATATCTCCCCTGCCTCATGTTTGGACTAGGTTTAGTTATAAATTCAATGTTAGCTCAATACAGTAACAGGCTTGAACTCGGGTCTTCTGGCTTCGTAAGCATCTATATCAGCTACATGCTGCAGAGTTAGCCCTATATCATCCAGGCCGTTGAGAAGTCTATGTTTGACGAAGGGATCTATATTGAAGTTAGCCCTCAGGTTCCCAACCTCGACAGTCTGAGCCTCCAGGTCCACCTTACCAGTTATTCCCGGATTATCTAGGGCAAATTTTATAATCTCCCTGACCTGATCTTCAGGAAGCTCTACGCATAGTAGCCCAATCTTGGTGCAGTTGTTTCGGAATATATCCGCGAAGCTTGGAGCTATAATCACATCAAAACCCATATCTTGTAGTCCCCAGGGGGCATGTTCCCTAGATGAACCACATCCAAAGTTTGGCCCAGTAGCTAAAATCTTAGCGTTCTGGTACTCTGGTCTATTCAGAATGAAGTCAGGCTCTTTTCTCCAGTCATAGAATGTAAACGGACCAAAGCCTGTACGCTCGATTCTCTTCAGGAACTGCTTAGGCATTATTTGGTCAGTATCTATGTTAGGTCTGTCGAGAGGTGCTACTATGCCCTCTACTTTGTTGATAGCTTTCATCGGCTACTTAACCTCCCATTCGCGCACATCAACCAGGTGGCCAGCAACAGCTGCGGCCGCAGCCATAATCGGAGACATGAGGTGGGTTCTACCGCCTGGTCCCTGTCTTCCCTCGAAGTTTCGGTTGGAGGTGGAGGCGCTTCTCTTGCCAGGCTCTAGTATATCTGGGTTCATACCGAGACACATAGAGCATCCAGAATCTCTCCACTCGAACCCTGCTTCTTTGAATATCTTGTCAAGCCCCTCTCTTTCAGCTTGAGCCTTGACCTGCATAGAGCCGGGGACAACCATTGCTCGTACGCCTTTGGCCACCTTGCGTCCATGAAGGATCTTAGCTGCAGCCCTTAGATCCTCTATACGTGCATTAGTACAAGAACCTATGAAGACCGTATCTATCTTGATCTCCGTCATGGGAGTGCCAGGCTCAAGCCCCATGTATTTGAGCGCTCGCTCCATAGCTTCCCTCTCTGCGGGCGTCTTAGCTTCACTAGGATCAGGTACTCTCCCAGTGATCTTTACTGACTGTCCTGGATTTGTACCCCACGTTACATACGGCTCAAGCTGGCTTGCATCCAGCTTCACCACTTTATCGAACTGGGCTCCCTCATCTGTAGGCAAGGATTGCCAATACTCGAGCGCCTTCTCCCATGCTTTGCCCTTAGGAGCATGGGGTCTCCCTTCGATGTATTTGAAGGTAGTATCATCAGGCGCTATCATCCCAGCTCTTGCACCAGCCTCTATGGACATGTTGCATATGGTCATTCTCTGTTCCATCGAGAGTGAGCGAATGGTATCGCCTCTATACTCGATTATGTGACCATTGCCACCATCTACGCCAATTTTCTCGATGATGCCAAGGATAATATCCTTAGCGGTAACGCCTATAGGCAGCTCTCCGTTTACTTCTATTGCCATCATCTTGGGTTTTCGCTGCCAGAGACATTGTGTGGCCAGTACGTGTTCAACTTCACTGGTCCCGATTCCAAAAGCTAGTGCGCCGAAAGCTCCGTGTGTGGAAGTGTGGCTATCTCCACAAACTATAGTCATTCCAGGCTGTGTCAGTCCTTGTTCAGGTCCTATGACATGGACTATGCCTTGCCTGGGGTCTCCCATCCCAAATAACCTGATTCCAAAATCTGCACAGTTTTTCTTCAGAGCCTCTACCTGAGCTCTAGAAATAGGGTCTGTTATTCCAAACTGCAGACCGGTTGTGGGCACGTTATGGTCCATCGTAGCCAGAGTTAGATCCGGTCTACGGACTTTACGCCCCGCGAGCCTTAACCCTTCGAATGCTTGAGGAGATGTAACTTCATGCACGAGATGCAGATCAATATAAAGCAGGTCGGGTTCTCCTGGTGATCTACGTACTACGTGATCTTCCCAAACCTTCTCTGCAAGTGTCCTTGGTGCCATAGCGTCCCCCGATTCCAGAAGATAATTTTGCTTATCTTGGCCTACGCTTGCTGATTGATCGGAGTGGATACTCCAAGCTATCAGCAAGCGCCAACCAGCTAGCCTCAATAATGTTGGTTGAAGAACCGACAGTATTCCAAGTGCTCTTACCGTCGGTGGACTGGATCCATACACGTACTGTAGCAGCAGTTCCAGATTCGTTATCCAGTACTCGTACCTTGTAATCCGTAAGGTGTACTGGATCAAGTTCTGGATAGAATGGCGCAAGTGCCTTACGCATAGCCCTGTCCAAGGCATTTACGGGACCGTCCCCATCTGCTGCTGTGTGCATGACTTCGCTACCTACCTTGATCTTCACAGTGGCCTCGGACAAAAACTCGCCGCCGTTACGACTCTCAGATACGACCATGAAATCCAGTAGCCTAAATGGTGGTTCATAATCTGGTCGTGCTCGAAGAACCAGCAGCTCGAATGAGGCTTCAGCATCCTCAAACTGAAACCCCTCTTTTTCAAGCCTCTTTACCTCTTCGAGCACCTGTCTTACCTGTTCCGAGGAGGTGTGTGCCTCCAGTCCGAACTGAGCCATCTTCATAAGTACGTTGGATCTACCGCCCAGCTCGGATATAGTTACTCGCCTGGTGTTTCCGACTAGCTCAGGTGGTAGGTGTTCGTAAGTTTCAGCCGATTTGGCTACAGCGTTGACATGCAGCCCAGCTTTATGTGTAAAGGCTTTTGCCCCGACATAGGGTAGTCTTTCATCATGAGCCATGTTGGCTACTTCAGCAAAGTACCTCGAGACAGATGTAAGCTCCTTTACCTTTTCTCGGCCAATAGTGTGATAACCATATTTCAGCTCCAAGTTAGCTATAACAGAGCAGAGATTAGCGTTGCCTATACGCTCACCATAACCATTTATGGTTCCCTGGACCTGAGTAGCGCCTTTTTGTACGGCTATCAAAGTGTTGGCTACTGCCAATTCAGAGTCGTTGTGTGTGTGTATGCCGACGTCAAATGGCCTTGTCGCTGCTATTGCTCTTGTCTCTTCTACGACCTTCTCAACGGCCTGTGCTATCTCCTCGGGCATTCTACCCCCGTTGGTATCACATAGCACTACGGCATCTGCCCCAGCCTCTATCGCTGCATGTATGCATCGCATAGCATAGTCGGGATTATTTTTGTATCCGTCAAAGAAGTGCTCTGCATCAAAGAACACCTCCTTGCCGTAGGACTTACAGAATGCTACGGAATCTTTGATCATAGCCAGGTTCTCTTCTAATGAGCAACCTAGCACTACATGCACCTGCATGTCCCAACTCTTGCCTACCAGAGTTATAACCTGGGTGCCAGCCTCGAGCAGCATCCTCAGATTCAGGTCTTCCTCAACAGATGCATATGCTCTTCGCGTTGAGCCGAAAGCTGCCAACTTAGCATTCTTGAGAGGAATGTTCTTCATCCTCTCAAAGTACTCGGCGTCCTTAGGATTGGAGCCTGGCCAGCCACCCTCAATGTAATGAACTCCAAGCTCGTCAAGACGCCTTGTCAACTTCAACTTGTCCTCGACGGAGAAGGAAATCCCCTCCATTTGGGAGCCATCTCTTAGAGTAGTGTCGTAGATCTTTATCTGTCTCAATTCTGGATCTCCTTCAAAGAGGCTTATACTCCTGTAGTAGACTTGGAGTTCTCGTAGATGTAGTTGATTATTACGTCGGTCATCTCTCGGGTTGAGAGTGCTTTGCCATCACGTACGATGTCTGCTGTTGCCTTGCCTTCTGACAAGGCCTTGGCCACAGCCTGTTCTATAGATGAGGCCTCGGTTTCAAGACCAAACGAGTATCTGAGCATTAGGGCAGCGCTAAGAATGGTAGCTGTCGGATTGGCTATGCCTTTCCCAGCTATGTCTGGGGCAGAGCCGTGAATAGGTTCGTAGAGCCCAGGGCGTACGCCATTTTCCTTGACTCGTGCCCCCAAGCTTGCAGATGGCAGCAGTCCTATAGAGCCGGTAAGCATTGCAGCCTCATCCGTAAGGATGTCACCGAACATATTCTCGGTTACTATTACATCGAAGCTCTTAGGGGCGCGCATTATATGCATAGTCATCGCATCTACTAGTATGTGCTCCATCTCTATCTCTGGGTATTCCTGGGCTACCTCAGCAGCTACTTCTCGCCACAGCCTGGAACTGGACAGTACGTTTGCTTTGTCGACGCTGGTCACCTTCTTGCGCCTAGTCATGGCTATGTCACACGCCGTACGTACGACGCGTCGTATTTCCTCTTCGCTGTAGTAGAGGGTATCCACAGCATGTCTCTGGCCGTTTTCCTCCCATCTTTTGGATGGCTGGCCAAAGTATATGCCGCCAGTCAGCTCTCTGACGACGATTAAGTCTGCTCCCTTTACCAACTCGGGCTTGAGTGGAGAAGCATCGAGCATAGAGTCAGTAACTTTTACTGGGCGCAGGTTGGCGAATAGTTCCAAGCCTTTTCTAAGCCAGAGTAATGCCTGCTCGGGCCTAACCTCTGCTTTAGGGTTATCCCACTTAGGACCCCCGTTTGCCCCAAACAATACTGCATCGGCCTGCTTGCACTTCTCTAGATCTTCGTCTCTTAGCGGTGTGCCGTACGCATCTATGGCTGCACCACCTACGAGCATCTCCTCAAACTGGAAACTGTGCCCATATATATCAGCTATGGCCTGGAGAACCCTGACAGCTTCGGGCACAACTTCTTGTCCTATTCCGTCCCCTGGTAGAACTGCTATGTTATAAGCTGCGCTCAACTCTCAACTCCGATTTGCATTTATGTTTTGATCTAGATTAGCAAATAGGGAAGGCGTAAGTTTTAGTAAACTGGTGTGACCCAGTGCATATATTTACTATTGTCTCCCCGGGCAGCGGCAAAGTAACGTTTTTGAATCTCCAAGGTGAATTTCCCTGGAGTGCCATTACCTATAGCTCTGTCATCTATACGTGTAACAGGCGATACCTGTACCCCCGTGCCGCAGAAGAAGACTTCGTCTGCCTGATAAAGTTCTGACCGGTCAATCGGCCTCTCGATCACTTTCAGTCCCAGGTCTTCTTCTGCGCTGACCAGCTCGATAATGGCGGCACGCGTTATGCCTTCCAGTATGTCTTCGGTGACTGCAGGGGTTATAAGCTCCTTGCCTCTAATGATAAAGAGGTTGCAAGAGCTACCTTCGGATACGTTACCATCTTTAGTAAGGAATATGGCTTCATCGAAGCCGGCTTGCAGGGCATCATCCACGGCCAGAGCGCTGTTTACATAAGCGCCGCATATCTTGCCTCTAGCTGGTATGGCATTGTCGTTTATTCTCTGCCACGAAGAGATACTGACGTTTAGCCCGGAAGATATATCTACGTAGTTTCCCATCGGGAAGGTGTATATGGTTACCTCGTCCTCTAGCCCACTCAACATCAGCTTGATAGTTGGTGTGGCCTTAAAGGCTAGAGGTCGAATGTATACATCCTGTTTGTACTGGTTCTTACGTAGAACTTCCAGGGTGATATTGCAAAGGTCTTCCACTGTTTGGCTTAGCTTTATTTTGATAAGGCTGCAGTTACGGAGGAACCTTTGGTAGTGTTCCCTCATCTTAAGCACATACATCTGTTGCTGATTGTCATTCCAGTAGGCTCTTATACCCTCAAAGCACGCTGTACCATAGTTTAAAGCATGAGTGGCTACACTTACCTTGGCGTCAGCCAAAGGTATGATCTCTCCCTTGAAGTAACACCAGTTGGCTTCAAGGTCGGTAGGTATTGGTTTGGGTTTTTGTTCTGCTTTGACCGTCAACTCTTTGTCCTCCAGGAGGTCAGACCTAAGTTATGCTAACTTCTTGCTTGCTAGCTCTAATACTTCTTATTAGGTTTACTAGATCTTCCTCGGTTATATGCTTGCGCTCATCCGTCAGTCGCTTGAACTGATTGTAAGCGATATCCAATTCTTCTGGGCTCAACTGTATGCCCATCTCTGATAGCCTGGATGCAAAGCCGTGCCTGCCGGAATGCTTACCCAAAACTATCTTGCTATTTTGCCAGCCGACTGATTCTGGGGTCATAATCTCGTATGTCAGCGGGTTTTTGAGCACGCCATCCTGATGTATCCCTGCCTCATGGGCGAAGGCGTTGGCTCCTACTATAGCCTTGTTGGGCTGTACTACCATGCCGGTTAGCTGACTGACAAGCTTGCTAGTAGGTACTAGCTCACGAGTATTGATACGCGTTCTCCTGTTGTTGAAGGCTGCTGGCTTCGTCGCCAGCGCCATCACCACCTCCTCAAGGGAGGTATTACCTGCTCTCTCCCCGATGCCATTTATGGTCACTTCTACTTGTCCAACACCTTCCCGCACTGCTGCTAAGGTGTTAGCTGTAGCCAGCCCCAGGTCATCGTGGCAGTGGACGCTTACAACGGCTTTGTGGATATTGGGAACTCTTTCGTAGAGTGTGCGAATCAGTGCCGAGAACTCGTTTGGCTCAGCGTAACCTACGGTATCGGGTACGTTTATGACTGTAGCGCCCGCATCGATAGCAACCTTATACACCTGGCAGAGGTAATCAGGATCCGTTCTGGAGGCATCTTCAGCTGAGAACTCAACCTCTTCTGTGAACTGCTTAGCGTATCTTACTGCTTGTTCGGCTGCTTCGAGCACCTCTTCTCTCGTCTTACGCAGCTTGTAGTGAATGTGCAGGTCAGAGGTGGATATAAATGTGTGAATCATTGGCTGTTCAGCCCCTTTTACGGCCTCCCAAGCAGCATCTATGTCCGCCTTGTTAGCTCTGGCTAGGGCTGCTACCACAACACCCTTGACTGTGTTAGCCACCTGGCGTACGGCTTCGAGGTCCCCTGGTGAGGATATGGGGAACCCAGCTTCTATGATGTCCACCCCAAGTCTGACGAGCTGCTCTGCTATAAGCACCTTCTCGTGAGCGCTGAGGTTGACCCCCGGCGACTGCTCACCATCTCTCAATGTTGTGTCGAAGATCCTTACTATCTCGCTCACTTGCGCCTCCTATTCGTAACACCATGCAATAGCTTGTGTGCACTCAGCTTCTTGATCCTGATCCTCTTCCTGCCGTTGGGTCTCTGTGGATGAGGCCCATATCATGCTTGCGAATTCCTGTGCGTCCTGCCACATATAACTGTATTGTGTCATTTTCCTGCCTCCCGGGGCCGGTACTACATTTGTTGCTACCTGTTAGCTGGTTGTGTCCAGCTCATCATTGCCCTGAGCTTCTGCCCTACTTGCTCGATGAGATGGTTCTTGTCCTGCTCCCTCATCTTCTCGAACTCAGGCCTTCCCTTCTCATTCTCCTCTATCCATCTTCGTGCGAAACTGCCATCCTGAATCTCATTCAGGATCTGCTTCATATTCTCTCTAACGTGCTCATCGATTATCCTGGGCCCCGCTATATAATCTCCGTACTCAGCAGTATCACTGATGCTGTATCGCATGTAGCTGAGACCGCCCTGATAGATCAGATCTACGATGAGCTTCATCTCATTCAGGCACTCGAAGTAAGCTATTTCTGGCTGATAGCCTGCTTCTACTAGAGTCTCAAATCCGGCCTTGATCAGCGCGCTAACACCACCGCAGAGCACTGTTTGCTCACCAAACAGGTCAGTTTCAGTCTCTTCCTTAAATGTGGTCTTTAGTACCCCCGCCCTGGTACATCCTAGTCCCTTGGCATAAGCTAAGCCTGTCTGTTCGGCCTGACCGCTAGCATCCTGATATACAGCCAGGAGTGCTGGTACCCCTATTCCCTGTGTGAATAGGTTACGCATAATGTGCCCAGGACTCTTTGGGGCTACCATGACTACATCAACGTCTGCGGGAGGTTTCACCTGCCCGTAATGGATGCTGAAACCATGCGCGAACATCAGCGTCTTTCCAGCTCTCATTGCTGGTGCTATGGATTCCTCATACACCTTCTTGTGTATAGTGTCAGGGATGAGCATCATGATAATATCTGCAGCTTCTGCTGCCTCTGCTACGGATCTAACCTCCAAACCGTCGTTCCGAGCCTTTTCTGCACTCTTGCTACCTTCGTGTAGACCTACTATTACATTGCAACCGGAATCGTGCAGGTTTAGAGCGTGCGCATGCCCTTGACTGCCATATCCAACGATCGCTATGAGCTTATCCTTGATAATGTTTATGTCAGCATCTGCATCGTAGTAAACTTGTGCCATAAAATCTCCCTCTATCGAAATTTTTAGGCGCTGATGGCGCTTCTCTCAGCCGAAGATGTACCTGCCATGTCTCTTGCCATTGCTACTCTGCCAGTCCTTACCATTTCAGTTATTCCAAATGGCTCGAGTAGCCTCACTAAGGAATCTACTTTGGATTCTGAACCTGTCATCTCCAGGGTTATAGAGTGATGAGAGATATCTATAACTTTAGCTCCGAAGAGCTTTGCGAGCTCGGTAACCTCTGTTCGCTTGGTTCCATCCGCCGCGACTCTTATCAGAGCCAGCTCTCGCAGGAGAGGAGCACCTTCGCTTATGTCTTTGACCTCGATGACTTCTATAAGTTTGGATAGCTGCTTTACTACTTGATCTACCTCGGAGGCGTCTCCGTTGACTACTATAGTCATGCGGCTAACACCTGGCTTTTCTGAGTGGCCTACTGCCAAGCTCTCGATGTTGAAGTTTCTCCTGCGGAAGAGGCCAGATATACGAGTTAGGACTCCAGGATGATCTTGTACCAGTGCTACGAGTGTTCTCCCTTGAGTACTCATTCATTTGCCTCCGGATCCAGGATCATAGTCTTGACAGATCCTCCTGAGGGAACCATTGGATAGACGTTCGCTTCCTGCTCTATCTCAAAGTCCAGGATCACGCAGCCAGGTTGGCTCATGGCCCACTCGACTGCTGCTTCTACATCCTCCTTGCGAGTGACCCGGCGCCCCTTGGCGCCATAGGCCGTTGCGATCAGGGAATAATCGGGTGATGAAATCCTGGTCTCGGAGTAATTCCTGTTATGGAAGAACTCTTGCCACTGCCTGACCATTCCTAGATAGCCGTTATTTATGATGGCTACCTTTATATCCAGGTTTTCTTGGACGATGGTCCCTAGCTCCTGGATGTTCATCTGGATACCGCCATCACCAGCCACCACCCATACCGGATCTTCTGGGCATCCTGCTTTCACGCCCATGGCGGCCGGAAGCGCATAGCCCATAGTTCCCAGTCCGCCGGAAGATATATGACTGTTGGGCTTTTCCCAACCATAGAAGCGAGCCGCCCACATTTGATGCTGCCCTACGTCAGTTACGATACGAGCTTCCCCATTGGTGGCCTTCTTAATTGCCTTCAGGACATCATAAGGGCTGATCTTGGTGGTCTTCATGACAGAGCGCTCTGGTTTCTCGCGGCGCTTTATCTCTTCAAGCCAGCTGGAATGCTCCTTCTTTGATACCAGCTCCGTCAGCTTGGCGAGAGCTTCCTTCGCGTCGGCGACTATACCTACTTCTGGCTTTATGTTCTTTCCTATCTCTGCCGGATCTATATCGATGTGGATGAACCTGGCGTTAGGAGCGAACTCCTTGAGGTTACCAGTTACTCGATCGTCAAACCTCAATCCTACACCTACAATCAGATCTGCCTCATCTATGGCCAAGTTCACGTGAGCAGGACCATGCATACCGGGCATCCCTAGTGCCAATGGGTGGTTCTCTGGGAAGGCACTTAGTCCTAGCAAGGTAGTTATGA
Organism: Thermobaculum sp. T2p; assembly: GCF_059335935.1. Taxonomy (NCBI): domain Bacteria; kingdom Bacillati; phylum Chloroflexota; class Chloroflexia; order Thermobaculales (SeqCode); family Thermobaculaceae (SeqCode); genus Thermobaculum (SeqCode); species Thermobaculum sp. T2p. The sequence goes on along the minus strand of NZ_JANZYQ010000006.1, from coordinate 52,752 downwards.
CCGGGATGCCGGTTTTCTCTGCAAATGTACGAAGTTCATCATAAGCCTTAGAAATGATGATTCCGTGCCCTGCCATAATGAGTGGTCTTTGTGCCGAGTCGATTATTCTTGCAGCTCTTATATATTCATCTGTGTACGTAGAGCCGTTATCGGAGTTACGCTCCTCCCAAGTCTTCTCGGGTGGAGTGTACTCTCCCTCCTCGAACTGCACGTCCTTAGGTACGTCTATGAGCACCGGGCCCGGCCTGCCTTCACGAGCTATTCTGAATGCCTCGTGTATAACTTCTCCTAGCGAGTTCGCTGATGTTACTAGAAAGTTATGCTTTGTGATAGGTAGAGTTATACCTACTATGTCCGTCTCTTGGAAAGAGTCATGACCTATGAAAGGTCTAGCGACTTGTCCGGTTATGGCTACTATGGGTACGGAGTCCATGTAAGCTGTTGCTAAGCCAGTTACAAGATTGGTTGCGCCAGGGCCAGATGTAGCTACGCACACACCTACCTTACCAGTTACCCTGGCATAGCCATCTGCTGCGTGGGCTGCGCCCTGTTCGTGACGGACTAATACGTGGTGGATTGAGGGGTACTCAGGTAATACATCGTAGAACGGCATTATGGCTCCGCCTGGATAACCCCATATGATTTCTACTCCCTCATTCACGAGGGCTTCGCACATGATCCTGGCGCCACTGAGCTTCTTGGTTTCCTTCTTCTTGGTTTCTTCTATCTTGGGTTTATCAATTGTAATAGCCATGTCCTCCGTCCCCTTTCAGATATTTGGTACCTATAACTTGAAAGCCTCCCTTTGTTGGGAGGCTTTCTTATCTAAGCAATTTATGTGTTTGAGGTCAGCCTCCCGAGATATTTGCTGCTCTAAGGAGCACAATAAGTCCTAGTACTAGAAGGCTAAGGATAGCCTTCTGCAAGGCGAAGATGATATCAACTTGTGTTTGTACCTGTATTCCAAGCATTTCAAAGCTCTTAAGCCAGAAGCCCCCGTCCCTCAAGGGACGGGGGCTTCCCGTGGTACCACCCTTGTTGCCGCCACATTATTGGTGACGACCACTCGTATGCGCTAACGGGCGCTAGCCGTTCGGCCCTACTAAGATTTCAGGCCGACCGCTCCAGGGCGAGTTCGGGAGATTACAGCGTCCGAGTCACACCAACCCTCGGCTCTCTGAGCGCTTCCTCTTCCCTACTACTCCCTTTCGCAGCGTTTGTTTTTGTAAAGCTGAAAAGAATGTAACACACTAGCTCCTGGGCTGTCAAGTGTTTCTGCGTTTTTCTGCGTATTTTCTCGGGAATTTAGTAGATGTCTAGCCTTTGACCGCACCTACAGTAATTCCTTCTATAAAGTATCTTTGGGCTCTAAAGTAGAGGACTATTATAGGTATAGTCATGAGCACAGCCATGGCCATCATCATGTTCCATTTGGGGGCCTCAGCTCCACCTGCAAGTGACTTATTGAACTGATAAAGGCCTAGGGGTAGAGTAAATTTCTCCGGAGTGCTCAGGTAGATTAGGGGTGAAAGGAAATTGTTCCAGTTACCTGTGAAGCTGAGAATGGTAATTGCTAGCAAGGCTGGCCTGACCAGGGGCAACATTATGTACCCGAATATCTGCAGTAAATTCCCTCCGTCTATAATGGCTGCCTCTTCTATGTCCCTAGGTATAGTTAGGAAGAATTGCCTTAGCAGAAAGATATAGGCAGGTCCCCATGCAAATAATGACCCTACAGTAAGTGGGGAATAGGTATCGTATCTTCCTAACCATCTGGCCCATATAATAAATGATGGTATCAGCGTAATGATGCTTGGGAGCATCATGGTCGCCAGCATGATGCTAAAGAGTATTCCTCGACCGGGAAACCTGAAGCGTGCGAATCCGTAAGCCACAAGTGCCGAGGTAATGATCTCACCCAATATGGCCAGTAAGGTGACGAATACGCTGTTAGCGAAATATCGAGCTAGTGGAACTAGTTGCCATACCTCTATATAGTTGCTCCATTGTATTGGGTCTGGGAACCATTGTGGTGGTATAAGAAACAGGGCAGTATCGGTCTTGAGCGACGTTGCAACCATCCAGTAAATGGGGATTATCACTATCGATAGTCCAAGCAATAGTACAGCGTACACAAGGATCTTGATAGCAAAACTCTGAATCTTATAGAGGTAGGTTGGCTTCTCAGTAGCACTTGTTCGTGCTGTGGTCGTAGTTGCCATGGTTCTATCTCCTCTCCCCTTCGTAGTAGACCCATAGGGCGGAGCTTCTGAATACTAGCGCTGTAAGGATAAGTATTATCAGGAGCATGAGCCAGCTCAAAGCAGATGCGTAGCCCATTAGTGCTCTTGTGCCGAATGCGTACTGGTATACAAGTACCTGCAGGAATGTACCGGTGGCTCTGGGTAAGTTGATGAATACTCCTGGTTCGAACGTCTTGACTGCGCCTATTATTCCCAAAACCAATGTGTAGAACAGTGTCGGACTGACCATCGGAAGGGTAACGTGCCAAAACTTAGCCCAAGCCCCTCCGCCATCTACAGCTACGGCCTCATAGAGCTCCTTAGGGATGTTCTTTATACCTGCTAACAAGATCACGGTGTTAGCACCAAATACTCCCCAGAGACTCATGATTATAAGCCCAGGTAGGGCATAGGTAGGATCCGTGAACCAGCTGGGCTTTTCCATTCCAATCAGGTTATAGATAGGACTTAGTATTTGGTTGACTAGGCCGTTGGTCGATAGTAACCAGATCCAAAGCACTAGGGTGGCCACCGTGGGTATGACCGCAGGTAGATAAAACATAGTCCTCCAGAAGCCTATAAAGCGTACATCCTCGCGTGCCAGCACCATTGCTATCAACAGAGCTAATGTGAGCCCTATGGGCAAGCTTATGGCCCCATATAGTAGTGTCATTCTAAGAGAAGGCCAGAAATAAGAACCCCTCTCCAAGAGATTCTTATAGTTTTCCAGTCCCACCCATCTGGGAGGTTGCAAACCGTTGAAATCTGTAAAGCTGTAGTAGAGAGATGCCAGGATTGGATAGGCGGTCCATATTATGAACCCTAGTAGCCAGGGTACGATCAGTGTATATCCAGAAGCTGTTTCGGGCTTGACGCCAAACCTCCTGAGAATGTTATAGGTTAGATACATCGCACTGCCTATCAGTGCTGCGGCAATTAGATAGTCCGCTAGAGTACGAGCGTAGTCGGATAACATATCTGCTACCTCTTGCTTTGGTTAGGTGAACAGGGGCCGGTTTGTTATGGCCCCTGCAATATGGATTCAAGCTCAGGCCTAACTTTCTTAGCCAGTTCCTCTGGAGTGCCTTTCCTGTGGAAGAGCGGGTCGAGGAACTTTTCTGAGAAAGTAGTATCCCACTCGGACTGCTGCGGAACTACCCTGAATGTTCTCATGTCCTGTGCTGCTTTGATTATTACATCAGCCGATTTAGCTTTTTCAGGCACAGCCTGAGTTATCGTTTCCTTATTAGCCAAGGACTTCCTGGGTGCTAGCACCTTCCAGTGATGGATACCGTCAGTTAGGTCAAGCAAAGCTTGGCAAGCAGCTTCAGGATTAGCTGTCTTAGCGTTGATAGCCATTAACCCGGTCCAGGCGAATGTAGTCCTACTCTTGGGTCCCTTAGGGACCAGGGCTGCTTTCATTTCAGCAAACTTTGGATCTTTCGTATGAGCGTAATCTAGGTCATCTGCAGCTCCACCGAAGAACATCGCTACCTTGCCATTCTTGGCGAGGTCTGCGAATCCTTGCTCGGCTATTACGTTCTCAGGTGCTGCGTACTTAGGGTTGTAGACGATCTCCTGATAGAATTTCTCTGCCTGTATGGCTTCTGGTGAGTCTATCGGAGAATGCTTCAGATCCTCGCTTATTACATCTCCTCCCGCCTGCCATATAAACATCTGGATGGGCGGCCAACCGTTGAAAGCTGTTCCATATATCCCCTTCTTGGGATCTGTCAGTTTGGCTGCTGCTGCTTTGAAGTCGTCCCAAGTCCAGTTCTCGTTGGGCTCCTCCACGCCAGCTTCCTTGAATAGCTTGGGATTGTAGTAGAGGACTACGGGCTGAGATATCCAGGGCAGTGCGTACAGCTTGCCCTCGAACTTGCCGACGTCAAGTATGCTCTCGAAGTAGTCATCCAGCTTGGCAGCTGGCTTATCACTATGCTCCTGCACACATTGAGTGAGATCCATAAGCGCGCCCCGCTCAGCATATCCAGGAACGTATTCCTGAGAGAGCCACATCAGATCTGGGCCCTTACCTCCGCTTATAGTCGTTTGTAGCTTTGTATAGTAATCCGCTGGCTGGGGCTCATGTACTATCTTGTAAGTGTTGGACTTAGAATTGAGCTTATCTATGATAGCCTGGAGTTCCTTGGATTCATCTACACCTGCCCAAGTTGATAACCTAATAGTTACTTTCCCTTGGTTACCTGAGTTTCCCTGTTGCGGAGTGCTTGCTGTTCCACCGCCACCGCAAGCCGTGACAACAAGTGCGAGTACTAGGAGCAAGTACACCTTGAACCTACCTAACATAATTGTGTCTCCTTTCGCTTTGTTTTTCAGTTGTTGCAAACTATTAGATGTAAAGGCGAAAAAGATGAAGCGGTCTTTGAACGAGGCCACAAGGGCCCTAGCACTCTTTATGCCACAGTGTACGAATACGAAATGGTTTTAGAAGGATTCTAAAATTGGGTTTGGGCCAATGAGATTCTACTACAAAAGTAGACTGTTCGCATGTTGACAGTTTATGGTTTGAGTTTGGTTGCCAATACTAGACCTGTAGAGCAGGCCAGCTTTACAACAACAAGATCGCTCCTGCTTGTAAGCTCATTTAATAGCCACCTGACGCTTGTCTCGTGTCCTTCTGGCCAGTTAGGTTGAGGCAGCATGTCATCTACTAAGTAGATGCCTCCAGGTTTGAGTATGCTTAGAGCCTCGTTTAAGTGGCTATATTTGCCAGGCCATGAGTCAGCAAATATTAGGTCAAACTCTTCGTGCTGGTTTTGCTCTAGCCAGGTTCCTGCATCTACTAAGTGGAATGTGACTCTAGGATCGTTTCCAAGATACTTGCGAGCTATGAAGGCGAATTTCTCCTCTTTCTCTAGGGTTATCAGGATAGAATCTTGGTCCATGCCTTGTAGTAGCCAGGAGGTAGCAATCCCGGTTCCAGTTCCAATCTCAAGGAATCTACCTCCTGGCTTGGAAGCGGCAAGTGCACGTAGTAGTGAGCCCATCGCGACGTCCGAACCCATGGTAAACCCAATCCGGTGGGTTTCTGCCAGCATCTTGGGTAGTACCTCTGGTGTATTGGACTCTGATGCAAAGTAATCTTTGATATCCACCCGTGCACCCTTGTGCGTCTTACTGACTAGCTGAGTTGAGCTGGTCTAATAAGTTATTAAGATCATCTTCGCTGAAGGCTCCACCACTGAAGTTTACAAGTGCTCTAAGTGGCATGTATCTTAGAAGGGCCATTATCATTTCACTGTTGAACTCTCCTGATGAAGCGAATGGTGTGTTCGCCAATCCATGCTGCATCATCTGGTTGAAGATAGCAGCAGCTTTAGGATCCTCCTGCAGATCTCCTATCAATGAGTTGCGATGGTATCTCTTGGGTATTATCTGTGTGGAGTCGACGTGAACGATCTCGGTAAGGACGATATCTCTGGAGGATCTCCCTACGCAGATCTCAAATTCTCCTGCCTCCACGTACCAATCGCTAAGGTCCACATTGTAGTAAGCAAAAGACCTTTTGTTCAACGTGAAATTAACTGTTTTCTCTTCTCCTGGCTGCAGCTCCACCTTCTCAAAGCCTTTGAGCTCTTTCTCGGGCCTTCTAACGCTTGAAGCTAGATCTCTTACGTAGAGCTGTACTATTTCCTTCCCGGCGAGTTTTCCAGTATTTCTAACAGTTACTTGTACGTTGAGGGTTTCGTTATCTTTGAGGCTCTTCTTGTCTACGGATAGATCACTGTACTCAAATGTGGTATAGCTTAGACCATGACCGAACGGGAACAAAGGCTGGATTTCTTTCGTATCATAATATCTATATCCAATGAATATACCTTCGCGGTACTCTACCTTGTCGTCTTCCCCTGGGAAGTTGAGGTATGAAGGGTTGTCACTCAACTTTTGTGGGAAAGTCTCAGCGAGTTTACCACAAGGGTTTGCTTCCCCAAATAGTATGTCAGCTATGGCACTACCAACAGCCTGTCCTCCAAGGTAGCACTCCAACACGGCGGGTACATTATGCAGCCATGGCATCTCTACAGGTGCACCGTTAGATAGCAGTACCACAGTATTTGGCTGGGATTCGCTCACCGCTTGAATAAGCTCCGAGTGACTCTTAGGCATCAACATGTGCGGTCTATCGTAACCTTCTGACTCATAGCTCTCAGGTAGCCCAGCGAAGACTAGTGCTACGTCTGCCTGAGAAGCAATTTGCTTGGCTTCCTCGATTAATATTGGGTTCACTTCGTCGCTTTCCAACTGATAGCCATCTGAATAGAGTAGCCTAACGGAATCACCTGCTGCCTTTTGGATCTCATCATAAGGTATGTCGATCCGAGTGGGGTTGACGTGGGAGCTGCCCCCTCCCTGGAATCTGGGATGTTTGGCGAACGCTCCTATAACTGCTATGGTTCCTTCTTTCCGGAGCGGTAGGATAGAGTTGTCGTTCTTGAGGAGAACCATGCTCTCCCTGGCAGCCTTTCTTGCTAGTTGATGGTGGGCATCAGCATCGTAGCTGAAGTTCTCTTTTCTATTGTCAACAGCTTGGAAGATTAGTTTCAGGATACGCTCAACTGCTCTATCCAAAACCTCTTCTGACAGCTCTCCAGAGCGAACGGCTTCAATGATCTTGCGGTCTCCAACGCCGCCGTTACCAGGCATCTCAAGATCTAGACCAGCCTCGAGCCCCTTTACCCTTTCGTTGACTGCTCCCCAGTCAGAAACAACTAATCCTTCATATCCCCAGTCTTCTCGCAAGACCTTCGTGAGCAGGTAATGGTTCTCAGAACAATAATCGCCGTTCAACCTGTTATAGGCACACATTACCGTCCAGGGCTTAGATCTCTTTACCGCTCCTTCGAAGCTTGCCAGGTAGATCTCTCGTAAGGTCCTTTCGTCAACTATTGCGTTGACCGACATCCTACGGTGTTCTTGATTATTAGCAGCAAAGTGCTTGATGGACGTACCGACTCCCTGGCTTTGTACACCTTCTATATAGCTGGCTGCTAACTCTGTAGAAAGAAAAGGGTCCTCAGAGAAGTATTCAAAGTTACGTCCACAGAGCGGAGAACGCTTTATATTTACCCCAGGACCCAAAATCACAGATACACCCTCTGCCTGACATTCCTCTCCCAGGGCGATGCCAATCTCTCTTACTAAGGATCTGTCCCAGGAGCAGGCGATAGTAGCTGCTGTTGGGAAACAAGTGGCAGGTACGCTGTCAAAGAAGTTTTGGCTCCCAGGGACTTGCTTTCGCAGTCCATGAGGGCCATCAGTCATGACTATAGAAGGTATTCCTAGTCTCTCTATAGGCTTGGTATCCCAGAAGCCTAGTCCTGAGCATAGGCTTGCCTTTTCCTCCAGAGTCATCTGGGAGATTAAAGACTTAGTATCTCTGGCCAACCTATTACCTCCAATAGATTTGGAATAAAATCTCCTCAAAGATTAGCGCAATACTTAAGGCAATATAAAGTAAACACTTATGCATAAATTTGCACTTATTATAAGCTTGAATAATATAAATACAAGATTCGTGCTGCAATTTGTCAGGAGCCTTTCCATTGAAAATCCGCAGGATGACACGAGAAGATATACCTTCGGTAAGGCATGTGGCGGAAGTTACTTGGCACCATACCTACAAGGATATAATCCCCGAGCATATAAGGACTGAGTTCCTAACCACCGCCTATTCGGATCGATCTTTGGCCTATAGAATGAGGAACAATGTTGTGCTGGTTGCTGAGGATGAGGGGAAAGTAGTGGGGTTCGCTGAGTTTACACCTATCCAAGACCCCTTAGAGGTGGAGTTATCTGCGATATATATCCTTCCCAACCATCAAGGTAAAGGTATAGGCACTCAGCTTCTCCAAGAGGGGATCAAGAATTTTCCAGATGCTAAGGTCATCAAGCTCAGGGTGGAAAGCAGGAATGCTCCCGCTAAAAGCTTCTACCTAGCCAAAGGTTTTTTACCTACGCGCGAATATAACATACTGATTCATGATTACAGCTGCGAGATTACCGAAATGGAAAAGCATTTGTGAAGTTACCGGAGCGTTTAGTACTTGAAGTTTCAACCAAAAGACATTGACTACGAAGATCTCATGCTTTTTATTAGCCTGATCTATGGACTGTCTGCTTTGAACCTTGAATTCCTTCCGAAAGGCGAGGATTCATGGTGTTACAAAGTTGTAACCACCACAGGAGACTTCTTATTGCAGCTTAGAAGGATAGTTGAAGATACAGCGTTGTGTAAGTTCGTTGAGTATGTTCGAATGTTGCATGACTCAGGGTTCAAACCAGCCGTTGTTCCGGTTGAGACTCTTGAGGGTTGCCTGCTGGCCCAATATAAATCCTATTGTGTTCTACTTTATCCGTTTATTGGGAGCGGCAAAAGTTTGTATGATAAAACGCAGTCATCTACTTCGTTAGAAGGAATTCCTCTAGATAAAGTTGCCGAAATAATTGCTAAGCTGCACTCAACTAAGCTCTCGATTCCAAAGCGAGATGTATTTGAAAACCCCTTTGAGTCAAGGATAATGAATAACTTTAGGGTCATAACTAGTAACTCAGAGGGTAGTCGAATTCAGGGCATGCTCCAAGAACTGATAAGAAATAATTTTGACGATGTTCTGGACACAGCACGCTACACAAGTCTTCTGGGAAGAATTCTCGCCAAAGACCAAGATGATTTTGTACTGACCCATGGCGATCCCAATCTGGCCAACCTTATCCTTGGGGGTGACAATCACATATATCTGATCGATTGGAGCAGCATCTCTATGGGTGCACCGGAAAGAGATCTGTCATTCTATATCGATCTAGATTGGCCAATGTTCTGGAATGTGTATAAGTCTCTAACTGGAAGAGCTAAGTGCTTACTCCAGAGATTCAAGTTCTACAACTACCTGTGGGTTCTCCAAGAGATAGCTGATTATACCTCACGCATTTTAGGAACCAATGAGATTCTTGAACAGGAGTGTGCCTTGGATGAGCTCCGGTCTTACCTACCCGTACCTCATGATCAAATCAATGCCAGGCTTGAGTTCTTAGCACGATATGCGGTGTAGATAATTGCTTGCATTACCATCCACTGGACATTTTAAAAACACACAGCTACACTTTTGCTAGTGGAAGCACCTTTATATTTCTGAATGATCAACGATTGGAGTTTTTGTCCCTATGCCCGAGCAATATAAGGATGTTTTACCTAATGGCTTAACCGTTCTTGGAGAGAGACTCGAGGGTGTTAGATCTCTGGCTTTGGGCTTTATAGTTGGAGCCGGGAGCTCTTATGATCCTGATGATAAAAGTGGGCTCGCCCATTTCACCGAAACCATGCTTCTAGAAGGTACTACCAACAGGACCTCTCGTCAGATAAGCGATTCGCTTGACTCCCTGGGAGTAAGCTACGGTACCTCCTTGGATGCCGAAACTATAGGACTCTCGGGGGTGATGGTTAGCTCCAGACTGGAACCTGCGTTGGAGATATTTGCAGATATACTTCAGAACCCAAGCTTCCCAGAAGATGAAATGGAGCAGACCCGATCTTCCATATTGCAGGAGCTTCGGCGCGAAGAGGACGAACCTATGGTAAAGGTTCGGGATCTCCTGCGGAGGGTCTATTACGAGGGACATCCCTATTCCAAGAGGCCAACAGGAGAGCCGGATGTTATAAGTTCCCTTTCTTCTGCTGACTTGAGAGAATATCACGCATCTTACTTCAATCCCGCCAATACAGTCTGTGCAGCAGCTGGGGATCTAGATTGGGATCTGTTCAGGTCTCTGGTAGAGAAGTTTCTTGGCAGCTGGAAACCTGGAACCAAGGCTCCCGAGATAGGCCCACCTAACCCTCGTCCACAATTGTATGTGGAAAATCAGCAGACTCAGCAAGAACATATCGCTGGCGCGGCGCCAAGTGTTCCATTCGGACATGACGATTATTATGCTGCTATTATTGCTGCCGAGATCTTGGGTGGAGGCATGAGTAGCAGACTCTTTGTAGAAGTGCGTGAGAAAAGAGGGCTGGTATATTCAGTGGGCGCCTCTTATTCTCCTAGTAGGTATCAAGGCTCATGGAGAATATATGCAGGGACTACCCCTGAAAGGGCTTCTCAGACTTATAGTGTATTGATGGAGGAGCTGCACAAGCTAGACTCTGAGGGTGTATCCGAGGAGGAGTTTAGAAGGTTCCAGGCTCTAACACGAAGCCATGTGCTTATGGCTGGTGAAAGCACGAGTGCAAGGCTGAGATCTCTCTTGACTTCATGGTGGTATGAGGGCAGGATAAAGCCGCTTTCCTACATACGTGAGAGGATAGACGCTGTCACTGTTGATCAGGTAAACAAGGTTATTAAGGATTGGCCTTTGAGCTCCAATTTGGTGTTGTGTGCTCTAGGCCCAAGTACAAAAGAAAGCTTGGTGGGGGAAAATGTCAGTAAGGTCTAATGAGCTGCTAGGAGTCGAGAAACTTCCCAACGGTCTGACGGTTGTAGGGCAGAGGATGCCCGGAGTAGAATCCGTAGCTATATGTTTCCACGTGCGTACAGGGTCCCGAGATGAGCCCCAGGACATAGCTGGTGTTTCCCACTTTCTAGAGCACATGATGTTTAAGGGCACTACAAGAAGGTCAGCAGTCGATATCTCCAGAGAATTCGAGGAGATGGGGGCTGAATTTAATGCTTTTACCTGGGTCGAGAGCACTGTGTACTATGCTAGAGTGCTTGGCGATCAGCTCCCTAAGGCTGTGGACCTGCTGGCCGATATGATGCGTCCTGCTCTTGACGAGAAGGAGTTTGAAACCGAGAAGGGCGTGATCATAGAGGAGATAGCACGCTCTGAGGATCAGCCAGCCCACGAGCTTATACACCAGCTTTTCGCTAACTTCTTCGAGTCTCATCCTTTAGGTAACAGTGTTTTGGGAACGCAGGATACCATTCGCAACATGCCCGTACATAGGATGCGTGAGTACCATCAAAGAAGATATGGGGCTAACAACATCATCTTTGGTATAGCCGGCAACTTCGATTGGGACAACCTGCTCCCAATGTTGGAAGAGGTTACGCGTGGTTGGGAACCTTCTGAGGAGGGACATCGGAAGGTAGAGTTCAGACCAACTCCAAAAGTGAAGGTTGATCTCAAGCCTCAGTTTCAGCAGGAACATATAGCTATAGCCTCGAGTGCGCCTAAGCAGGATGAGGATGACACTTGGGCAGCTGAACTTGTAGCCTCTGTACTAGGAGATTCGACTGGGTCTCGTCTCTTCTGGGAAGTTACACAGAAAGGACTGGTTGATTCAATCGAGACTGAGTATTACGGCTTCGATGATGCGGGACTTTACCTTACGTATTTCAGTACTTCTCCTGACAGGGCTGAGGAAGTTCTTAGGATAGTTAGGCAGGAGATGCAGAAGCTACAGCAAGACGGTGTCGATCAGGATGAGCTAGATCGAGCGAAGGTAAAGGCCGTTGCAGATGTAGTGATTGGCGGGGAGGCTTCTCACCGCAGGATGTTTGAGCTGGCGAGCTTGTACGTGGCCAAAAGCAAGGCTATGTCCGTTGACGAGATCGTTGATAGTATCGAGGGTGTATCCCGGGAAGATATACGTCGAGTACTTGAACGATATCCCTTTACTGAGACCTTTACAGTACAAGCCGCTGGTCCCCTTTCTGATCTGAACGTTTCGTAGCTAGCACACAAAGACAAAAGTGCTCAAAAGGGTGATTGCCTCCCACTTAGGTAATAGGCAGCGATCACCCTTCCTTGATTTTTTGATCTATATCATCTTACAATCGAGAAGTAACAGCTAAAGATCTAAAGGCTGAGAAGAGGATCGGTAGGGCGGTTTAGTTAGGTCACAGAGAGCCGGGTTGCTGAGAGTCCGGTACCTGACTCGTCCGACATGGCCTCGGAGCTGCTATCCGAAAATAGTGCTTTTGACAGCTATGAGTAGGTGCTGACGTCTCGCCCGCGTTATAGGGTTGCAGGCCAGTTAGATGGCCTCAGAGTCCTGCAGTGTAAGCTGCAGGAGAACCAGGGTGGTACCACGAGTGGTCCTCGTCCCTAGGGCGAGGGCCATTTTGATTTTAGTAATGGATGGAGGTGTTGAGGTGAGCGGTTCTCGGTATTACATTACAACGGCTATACCGTACGTAAACGCCAAACCTCATATCGGATTTGCTCTTGAACTGGTGCAGACCGATGTACTTGCCAGATACCACCGGTTGATAGGGGATGACACGCGCTTTCTTACAGGCACTGATGACAACGCGCTCAAGAATGTACAGGCTGCGGAGGCAGAGGGGATTTCTACTAAGGAATTAGTTGACCGCAATGCGGAGTTGTTTAAGGCGTTAAGAGAACCCTTAGCTGTGTCCTTCGATGACTTCATAAGGACGTCCGGTGAAAAGAGACATATAGATGGTGTGCAGAAGCTGTGGCGTGCGTGTCAGCGATCAGGGGATATATACAAGAGAGTTTATAAAGGACTATATTGTGTTGGTTGTGAGCAGTTCTATTCGGAAGAGGAGCTGGTCAACGGCTTGTGTCCGGAACATCTCACGCGCCCAGAACTAGTTGAGGAAGAGAACTATTTCTTCCGTCTTTCAAAATACACCGATCGCCTTATATCAATAATTGAATCTGGCGAGTTGCGTATTCTGCCCGAGACCAGGCGTAATGAGGTGCTTAGCTTTATTAGGCGCGGGCTCGAGGATTTCAGTATATCTAGAGCTAGTAGCAGGGCCAGAGGATGGGGTATACCGGTGCCGGATGATCCAGATCAGGTAATGTACGTCTGGTTCGATGCTCTTGGCAACTATATAACTGCGCTAGATTATGCCTACGACGGGGAGCTTTATCGGAGATACTGGCTCGAGAATCCCCATAGAACTCATGTGATAGGCAAGGGCATACTTCGATTCCACGCTGTCTATTGGCCTGCTATGCTGCTCTCGGCAGGTGAACCTTTGCCCACTACGATCTACGTGCATGAATATCTGACTATTAACGGTCAGAAGATTAGTAAATCCCTTGGAAACGTCATAGATCCTATTAGTATTGTCGAAAGATTCGGCACCGATGCTCTGCGCTATTGGTTCGTGAGGGAGGTGTCTCGAACGGAAGACACGGATTTCACTTGGGATCGACTAGTAACGCGTTATAACGCCGATTTGGCTAATGATCTGGGCAACCTCCTTAACAGGACGGTTAGCATGATCAAGCGATATAGAGAGGGTAAGGTGCCATCTCCATCTGAAAGCACTGACCTAGAGCAAGATCTCAGGCAGATAGCTGAGGGCATCCCTGAAAAGGTCTATAAGTATCTGGACGAATTTGATCTAAGGGCAGCTATAACTGCCATATGGGAGCTGGTGACTAGAGCTAATAGGTATGTAGAAGAGAGTGCGCCCTGGCTACTTGCTCGGCAGGAGAAGAATGGCGATGGCGCGGCTTCATCGCGTCTAGATACTGTGCTTTATTCCTTGGCTGAAAGCTTGAGAGTGATAGCTGTACATCTCTCACCGTTTCTACCTTTGACTTCAAGTAAGATCCTTGAGCAGCTAGGTGTCGATGCAGGTTCTCAAGCTAACTGGCCTGATGTAGCTGCCTGGGGAGGACTGCAACCTGATACTTCCGTTGGAGAACCTAAGCCCATATTCCCCAGAGTTGAGTTGACTACTTCAGAGATCTCCTAGGCTGCTGGCATAAGAGTTGCGAGCTTAATTAGCGTCAAGGTTGTAGTTTAAAGGAGGTCTCTGAATGGCTGGCAAACTCGAAGGGAAAAAGATCGCATTTCTTGCTACCGATGGTGTCGAGCAAGTAGAGCTGACAGAACCCTGGCGGGCTGTTACTCAGGAGGGTGCAGAGGCTCACCTTATATCTATCAAGTCTGGCGAGATCCAAGGCGTCAACGGTATGGATAAGGCCGATACGTTCAAAGTGGATAAGACTGTGGATCAGGTCTCAGCAAGCGAATATGATGCTCTTGTGCTGCCAGGTGGTGTGGCAAACCCTGATAAACTTCGTATGAACCAGGATGCTGTAAGGCTCGTGCGAGAGTTCGTAGAATCTGGGAAACCTGTAGCAGCTATATGCCATGGTCCTTGGACTCTGGTTGAGGCTGATGTAGTCCGTGGAAGGACGCTCACGTCTTATCCCAGCTTGAAGACCGATATAAAGAATGCGGGCGGCAATTGGGTTGACCAAGAAGTGGTTGTTGATCAAGGTATTATTACTAGCCGAAATCCTAATGACCTACCAGCCTTCTGCGCTAAGCTCATAGAAGAGGTGCAGGAAGGCATACACGAGGCTAGAGCTCAATCCGCTAGCGAGTTTACTACTCCTCAGATGTGATTCTCCGGGGCATGGGTTCTTTCCCATGCCCCTTATTTTCCCTGACTGCGACAACTGACCTTTAAGTTTATGCTTTGGATCTAGATCTATGCCCTTGCTACATGTTTATAATGTTTGCGACACTGCAAGCCTAGTTTATAAGGTAGGGTAGGGGTGGACAAGATAAGTACGGGTGTTCCTGGCTTTGACCTGCTCCTTGGTGGTGGTATACCTAAAGGTTCATTTGTGCTGGTTGGAGGTCCTCCGGGCGTTGGCAAGACCATATTGGTGACTCAGATGGCTTTTCACCATGCGTTTCAAGGCAAGAAAGTGGTTATGCTTACCGCGCTTACCGAGACCAATGCCAAGCTAATAGCTCATCTCAGCACGCTATCTTTTTTTGATGACACCCTGCTCGGTAATGCCCTTCAGATCCTGAACATACAGAAGCTGCTGCAAGAAGAAGGATTAGATAAGACTCTTGCCGAGATAAGGAGCACAGTGATCGAACAGGGAGTAGAACTTCTAGTAATAGACTCCTTTAGAAGCCTTTTTACCCTAACTGGGGACGCAGCTGCTGTACAAAACTTTATTTTCAATCTGAGTTCGGCGCTATTCATGCTTGGATGCACCATTCTGATGGTTGAAGATCAGTACAGGATGGATAGTTTTACTCATCCGGAACAGGCAATAAGCGACACCATCATTCATCTTAGCTTGTCAAGCCTTAACAGCAGTGCGACTAGGAAGATAGAGATACTCAAGATGAGGGGATGTGATCCCATCCCCGGCAAGCATTACTTTGAGATCACACCCTCTGGTATTGCAATATATCCAAGGATAGAAACCTTAGCTAGCAAAGTTTGGCCTTGCGATACAAATAAAAGGGTGAGCTGGGGTGTAGCTGGATTAGATGAGATAACAGGAGGTGTCCCCATCTGCTCATCTAATCTAGTGCTGGGCCCTCTTGGAGTTGGGAAGAGCTTGTTGTCTTTGCAGTTTTTAGCAGCAGGTATAAAGGAGGGCCAGAGGGTCTTATTCGCAACTTTCTATGATACTCTCGAGGATTTATCTAGACGTCTATCTAGTATAGGAGTAGATCTAGAAGATGCTTTGAGTAGAGGAAACGTTACCACCATTCAATTTCCGTTCTCTGATATAAGTGCAGACAAGCTAGTACATCAGATCATTTCTCAGTTACCGGAGTCGTCCCCATCTCGACTCGTGATCGATGGCTTTGAGGTTGTAAAAGAAGAGCTGGATAGAGATGGGCGATTTATGCCTTTCGTTGGTGCCTTGGCCCAGATAATGCGTTCACGCAATGTGACTACTCTTATCACATGCGGTGATAAGAGCATGTCGTTGTGGGCTGCCTCTCCTGAGTGGGCACCGGTGGATAACATCCTGACCATGGACAGGATAAATTTGAGTGGAGAGTTGAAGAGAGTATTGACCATAGTGAGAATGCGTGGCATTGAGCATGATAACACGGTATACGAGTTTGCAATCACACCAGCTGGTATAGAGATAAAAGATAAGGTTGAGGGGCTTGGGCGCTAGTGTACTCCAACTTCTCTGAGTAGAGCAATAATGCTTATGAAAAAAGTACTTATAGTTGATGATGAAGCTGAGATAGTTGAGCTAATTGTGATGGTCCTTGATGATGGCCGAGTTCAATTGCTCACAGCCTATGATGGTGAGCAGGCGATGCGTATCATCAAGGAGCAGAGGCCCGATGTTGTGCTTACAGATGTGATGATGCCTAGATTGGATGGCAGAGAGCTCTGTAAGATGGTCAAGTCAGATCCTTCAATTTCCGATACCAAAGTCATTCTTATGAGTGCTATACATCGGCTGGACAAGGGTGATTGTCCAGCCGATGGCCTTATCCATAAGCCTTTTGACATAGTTGCTATAGTGGAAGCCGTTCACAAATTTCTAGACCAATAAACTGGATGGTTCTAGGCAGGCTCTGGTTGTTTCTCTCCAAGCCCTACGATCTCTCGTATCTGCTGCTCATCTAGGGATTCTTCCCTAAGTAGAGCCTCTGCTAAGTTATCCAGCCTTTGTCTCTCCCTATTCAAGAGAGACAAAGCTTCTGAGTAACACTCGTCGATTATTCTTCTTGTCTCCCTGTCGATTACGGTCGCTAGTGATTCGCTATATTCTCGTGTGGCGACCGGGTTAGGCCCTAGGAAATCATCCTGACCATCTGGCGACAGATAAACCAGCCCTACCTCCTTACTCATACCCCATCTTGTGACCATCTGCCTGGCTATCTCGGTCACCTGCTTGAGGTCGTTCTCCGCACCTGTGGTTACGGTACCGAACACTAACTCTTCTGCGGCTCTACCTCCCAAAGCCGCAGTTATCCTGCTGCGTAGATATCTCTCGGTATAGTTATATCTATCGTCCTCGGGAGTTTGGTATGTAACACCTAGGGCTTGCCCTCTGGGGATAATAGTTACCTTATGTACGGGATCAGCCTCAGGTAGTAACAACCCTAGCAAGGCGTGTCCAGATTCATGGTAGGCCACGCGCCTGCGATCTTCCTCACTGATAAGGAGCTTACGCTCAGCACCAAGAGTTATCTTCTCCAGTGCGTCGAAGAAATCTTCTCTGTCGACGTAGTTCTTCCCCCGTCTTGCCGCCAACAACGCTGCCTCATTGACGAGGTTCCTCAGATCAGCACCTACCAGTCCAGGAGTGGCTGCTGCTATTTCCGAAAGGTCTAGATTTGGATCAAGAGGTACGTTTCTGGTATGTACTTGTAGTATCTTGAGCCTGCCTACCTTATCTGGACGTTGCACCACCACCCGGCGGTCAAACCTCCCAGGGCGCAGTAATGCTGGATCAAGGACATCTGGGCGGTTAGTAGCTGCGAGGACGATCACTCCTTGCCTTGAGTCAAAACCGTCCATCTCCACCAAAAGTTGGTTGAGGGTCTGCTCTCTCTCGTCATGTCCTCCAACGTTGATGCTGCTGCCTCTTCTTCTTCCTATGGCATCTAGCTCGTCCACAAAGATGATGCAGGGAGCTTCCTTCTTAGCTTGCTGGAAGAGCTCGCGTACCCTTGCAGCTCCCACACCTACTATCATCTCCACGAACTCGGAGCCAGACATGCTGAAGAAAGGCACACCTGCCTCTCCAGCTACTGCTCGGGCCAAGAGAGTTTTGCCAGTACCTGGAGGACCTATCAGTAGAACACCTTTCGGTATGGTGCCACCTAATCTTTGGTACTTCTGTGGGTTCTTGAGGAAGTCCACGATCTCTGCAAGTTCCTGCTTAGCCTCTTCGATGCCAGCTACGTCATCAAAAGTAACTCTTGTAGATTCTGTGGCGTTGTATCTCTTAGCTCTGCTCTTTCCGAGACCAAAAAGCCCCTGTTGAGAAGACTGTGCTTTGGAGATAAGCCAGAGGAACAGTAAGAAGAAGAGTATCGTAGGTCCAAAACTAATCAAAATGCTTAACAGCAGGGAACGTGTGCTGCTTTCTGGCTGTACATTTACTATAACGCCTTTCTGGTCAAGCTGGCTCATCAGCTGATCATCGCCGAAGGCTGGTATATGGGTTACAAATCTCTTGACTGGTTGATCAACCCCTGGTACCTTGACAGCCTGTTTGAACTCACCAGTTATCTTATCCGCTTGGGTAGTGACCTCTACGACGTTGTTGTTCTCAAGTTGTTGCTTAAAGCTAGTATAGGGTATGGATGCTGCCCCCTTGCCTTCAGGGAACAAAATAGGAGCTACCAGCCAGTTGAGTAGCAATGCCACAATTAGAACTATCCATGCCCAACTGGGTATGGGGCCCCATCTATTTCTGTTGTTCTCGTCGTTGTTGTCGAACCTTCTAGATTCAGGTCCGGGTGGTCTAGGTCTATCGGTCTGATTGTTGGTCAAAGCTGTAACACCTACCAGCGAATATTCTCAACAAGATTGTACCTGAATCCCATATAAACCGTAATTTGACTAAAGCAGGAATAGGGATAGAATCTAATTTGACATATTATTTGCAGGTGCCTGCTATGCATGTCAACACCTATTATGATCTTCTTACAGCTTTTCGCCTAGATGGCTGTCCAGTATGTCGGCTTGTCCGTTTAGCAGTAGATTCGTACTTAGATAGCCTGGATTATGAATTCATAAATGATGCCAAGGTTAGAAAGGATTTAGTTGTCTCGTTTGGGTTCTGCAAGGACCATGCTGAGCAATGGTTTGAAAGACCAAGGCTTCTAGCAACATGCATCCTCTACCGGGATATAGTCGCCTACCTAGGCTATCATCTTCACCTCAAAAGAAGAGAGTTGTTTGAGAGGAGATCTTCAAAAGGATGGAGTCATAGATTGAGAAACAGCTTGGAGAACATAAGGAAGGTCATCAAAAGCAAGCCGGTATGTCCGGTTTGTGTCTTTCAACAAGAGGAGGAACGTAAATACCTGAGCGCTCTTCTTCAAGGATTCGAAGATGAGTCGTTTGAAGAAGCGTATATGAAGTCTCATGGCTTGTGCCTTCCCCATCTATTTTGGGGGCTTGATATAGCTGCTGAAGACTCAAGCGTATCTATCATTCTTATAGATAAAGCGCTTATGGAGCAGAGAAAGCATATGGATTTAGTAGTGCGATGCTTGCAATCCCAAAGCTACAACTCTGTTGCTACTTATACACCCAAATCCTCGGAGATCTACTCTGTAGTTCAGCACCTATGTGGTGATCCGAGGTTAGATAGAAAGCCCCAGATACATTGTGAAAAGAATACATTGGCCTGAAAGTAGAACTTGACGTCTGGCCAATTAGTTCGCTAGAATATGCCCGTCATACGCATGGCGCATTCGTCTAGTGGCCTAGGACACCACCCTCTCAAGGTGGAGATCGCGGGTTCGAATCCCGCATGCGCTACCAGAGATCTGCGGGGCGATTGTGTTGCCCCGCTTTATAATTCAAGCCCCCATAGTCTAGTGGCCTAGGACGTCACCCTTTCAAGGTGAAGATCGCGGGTTCGAATCCCGCTGGGGGCACTTCATTTCCCTCTCTTATAGCAGCTCCAATGAAGCTATAGTTTCTATGTGGAATGTCTGTGGGAACATGTCCACGGGTTGTACTTTCTTGAGTCTATATGCTCCAGTTGAGCATAGGACTTTTAGATCTCTTGCCAGAGTTGCTGGGTCGCAGCTAACATAGACGATCTTCTCAGGAGCAAGCTCTAATATGATTTCCAGCGCTTCAGGTTCGCAACCAGTTCTAGGGGGGTCCAGCAATAATCTGTCGATGTTATTTGGTAATCTACCCAGTTCCTTCTCAGCTCTTCCCTCTATTAGCTTTGCCTTAAGCCCTTGCATGTTGTATCTAAAGTCGGCAGTAGCTGAAGGGGATTCTTCTATTCCTATCGTAAGTTCGGCTCTCTCTGCTATAAAACGGGTGAAAGTTCCTACTCCGCAATAGGCATCAACGACCGTTTTGCCTTCCAAGGGTTCAAGTTCATCTAGCGCTATTCTTATGAGGTTTTCAGCCTGCAGCGTATTTACTTGAAAGAAGGATGTTGCGGATACTCTGAACTCTCTTCCTAGTAAGACCTGAGTATGAAACTGCTGCCCAGTTTCTAGGTCTGTGGATAGCTTGGGCCATATTACTAATTCATCTTTTTGTCTGCTGTATCTTATTCTTACATTTTCTCCAGGTAGGCCATGCCCCTGTATGTGATGGAGCACGTCGTTAATCTTTTCATCCATTATTGGGCATGTATCTACTTTTATAAAACTGTTGCTTCGCCAGTCAGTAAACCCTAGGTCCCCTTGCTGGCCACAGAGAAACCTCGCGCTATTGCGGTAATAATACTCTCTTGGAGAAGGAATGGTAGGAAGCACTTTTACATCTCTGAAGCCTCCAATTCTGGACAGCAAGGATTCCACTATGTGGCGTTTGATCTCAAGCTGCCTTTCATACCTTATATGTTGGTAATGGCATCCACCGCATACTCCGAAGTATGGACACTTGGGTATTACCCTGTCCTGCGATGAGGTGATTATGTCTACTATCTCGGCTTCTGCATACCTCTTATGCTTGTGATATATGCGTGCTAATACTTTTTCCCCAGGTATGCCAAATGGCACGAAGACAACCATGCCTTCGTGCCTACCTAAGGCTCTACCACCGTGAGCCATGTCATGAAGCTCCAACTCGACTGTCTGCTCTGTACTAGTTGCTAGAGAGTCGTTGCTCCACATCATTTTTCCAACGCCATTCCTAGTCATGCCCATGGTCTGTAAAGTATCAGAACTACAGCAATACCCCATAATACTATTGATATAAGCAGTGGCTTATCTTGTAGGAGAAGAGTCTCAGGATTGCCTCCCTCATTTTGTTGATAGATGAGATATAGGTATCTAAAGATAGCGTAGATAACGAAGGGGATTGTGAGCATCATAGACCTATCGTTAGGTAGGCTAGCGGCGGAAAAAGTGTACAGAGAGTAGGCTATGATGGTGGAGCTGGTGACCACAGCCATGAGCTGATCCAGAAAAACCCTTGAGTACTCGTTGAGTATCTGTCTGTGTACTGAGGCTTTCTCTTCAAGCAGTAGTAGCTCGTGCCGTCTCTTAGCTAGTGCCAGGAAAAGCGAGAGCAGCAAGGTGCATAGTATCAGCCATGAGGACAATGTGACACTTATTACAAAGGTCCCTGCAATTGCCCTCAACACAAATCCTGATGCTACCGAAAACACATCGAGAAGTACTACGTTCTTCAGATAGAAACTATATAGAACCACGATCAAGAAGTAGACCACAGTCACTAGGGCAAAAGACCAGGAAAGAAGGAATGAAGCTATCAAGCTGCAGATCAACAGCAAAGATGCTATTGATATAGCTGTGGGTTCACTGATCAAGCCCGATGCTATAGGCCGTAACCTCTTGACGGGATGTAAACGATCTCTCTCCACGTCCGCAAGATCGTTGATTATATAGGCTGCAGATGATACTGCACAGAAAATTACGAATGCAGCAGACGATCTTAGCAAAGCAGGTAGGCTAAGCATGTTGTGGCTGAAGACTAATCCTGCAAACACTAGCAGGTTCTTGGTCCACTGCTTAGGGCGGAGTTCTACTATAATTGTGTAGAGGTATTTGAACAACGTGCTGTTTACGTATCTGTTTGTTGTTTGAATTTTGGACTGTTTCATGACAAAGTTATTATGCCATTGATACGGTGAGAGCTCTAATATTATCCTTACTTGGAGTGGTTATGATAGCAGATCTGCTTTACTGGATAGGGACACTATTGATCATAGGCTTTGTTTTTTTGTGTGTTCCGATACTGTTCATGCTTATAGTGACTGCCCACTATTATCTTGCGGAAGGGGAGCTGAGAAGATCTCTTCGAAAAGCCGGTGAGATGAGAAGGCTATAGAGGTCTTTATTTTTCCAGATATCCCGATAATAGTGGGAACTCCCTTGAGAAGCTTTCTCTCATCTTGTCTATGCTTATAAGAGACTTCTTTAGGCTATCTACTGGCACTATGGCATTGAAGTAGGTTATCTTGCTGTTGATCTCGCGCCATCTAGTCTCTAGTCGCTGAAGAGTGATGTTCCTTGACCTATCTATTTCTCTTATAGTCTCTGCAAACTTGACTACCTTAACGTTCTGAGCACTTTTGATCTGCCGTTGGCGGTTGAACCTGTAGTTTTCCCACACTCTTTCCACTTGGGAGATCTCTTCGTCTATCTGTTTCATAAGCTCGATCCACTCCGGACAAAAGCCAGCGTTCTTGAGCATCTTATAGGCAAGGCGCATCTCAGGATCTTCGAAAGGATTCTCTTGTAGATCAATTGGTGCGCCCTCACCCTTAATGTTTTTGAACTTACCCTCTAACTGAGCTTCCCTTATACGCCTTTCAACCAGATCGCCGAAGTTCATTTTATTAGTCCTCTCTTTTTCCCGTGCAGATATAACGATGGAGGTATCTGCAAATACGGATTAGGATCGAGTCCGGCTGCTATAGGTCCCGCTATCTCATCATGCAGGGTCTGTAATGCGAGCCTCTGACCAATCCATACGAACCTTCTTACTGCAACCTCTGGTGGTACCCACTCCCAGTTTACATGCATGGGCGTAAGTTCAATCTGAGCGCTTTCTGATACGTGTACCCCAAAGCAGGGTACCAAGTAAATTGTATCCTCCTCAGGAGAATAAAACGTGTTGACAAAATCGATATTCCAGACAGATGTGGGAGTAAGCCCTGTCTGCTCTTGAAGCTCTCTCGTTGCGGCCTGGATAGCAGATTCTTTCTTCTTTATACGGCCATGTACGGCTTGCCAGGTGTTACCAAGTTCAAGCCCTGGAGTCCTTAGCAAGGTCAGGTAGTAAGCTCTATTTTCTGATATGCAAAATGGATATACATCCACCACATCGCTAGCAACTATCTCGGGCATCTATATCACCACCAAGAAGCTAGTTAATCAATCTTCAGGGTATCAAAGGCGTTGCTATCCAGCAAGCCGACAATCAACGGACAAAAGAGAGTATTTCTTCCACTATAGTGTAGGGCGACTTGTTATCTGTCACCACGCATAAGTGTGCCTGAGAGTAATACCTTTCTCTATTCCGGAGCATATTCTCCAGTCTACGCGTCATGTCGTCACCTGCAAGCAGTGGTCTTATCTCTTTAGTATGTTTCAGCCTATTAGCTATAGTTTCTATGCTTGCCTGTAGCCATATAACCGTGGATAAATCCCATATCAGCTTGCGGTTCTCTTCCAATAGGATAGCTCCACCTCCAAGCGAAACCACGGCCCTTTTACCCTTTAGGGCTCTATTTATTTGATCACTTTCCAATTGCCGAAACTTCCCTTCTCCAAACTTAGAGAAGATCTCCTCTATCAGCATGCCTGCGTGCTTTTCAATTTCCCGGTCGATATCTATATAAGGCAGCCCCATCTTGGAGGCCAAAAGGCATCCTACAGTACTTTTGCCACTACCGCTTAATCCTATGAGCACGATATGTTTTGAATTCACTTTTTGCATATATGGCGAGTATCTAATCCTAATTAGTATAATTGTAAGCGAGGGGGCGTAGTCCAATTGGCAGAGACACACCACTTAAAATGGTGTCAGTGTGGGTTCGAATCCCACCGCCCCCACTTTCTCTGTCAGTCCCCGGCAATATCCTGTGCTAGTGCAATCGCTCCAAGTACGCCTGCCCTGGGCCCTAGTTTAGGTGGGACTATATACTGATCGATTTGCTGTAGAACGTCATCTACTTGTATATACCCATTAAGTAAATGCTGAACCCTCTGGCGAATGAGAGGGAATAGATGCGATTGTTGCATTACTCCGCCTCCCATAATGATGCGCTGGGGGGACAGTGTGTAGATATAGTTTACTAAGCCAAAAGCCAGGTACTTAGCCTCCAGCTGCCATGCTGGATGATCTGCAGGAAGGTTCTCGCCTCTTATCCCCCATCTGGACTCGATAGCTGGTCCTGAAGCTAATCCCTCAAGGCAATCCTTATGGAACTTGCACCAGCCCTCAAAAGGGTCTTCCTCTTTGTCGTGGGGAATAGCAAGGTGCCCCATCTCAGGATGAAGCATTCCATGAATAAGCTTGCCGTTGACTAGCCCTCCTCCACCTATGCCCGTGCCTACGGTCAGATAGATAAAGGTGTCAAGTCCCACTGCGGCTCCCCATCTGTGCTCTCCCAGCGCTGCAACATTAGTATCGGTATCAAATCCTACTGGAACCCTAAGGGATTCTCTGATGTATCCTGCAAAGTCGGTGTTGGCCCATCCCGGCTTAGGTGTAGATGTAATGTACCCATAAGTTGGAGACAAGGGATTAGGATCTACTGGTCCGAAGGATGCAATTCCTATAGCTACTAGCGTCAAACCTTTAGTAGCCTGCCTGAAGAAGCTTACCGCTTTTTCCAGAGTTTCTTCTGGATAGGTGGTCGGAAAAGTAATAGATGACCTGATATCATCCGGTCCAGTACCCACAGCGCATACAAACTTGGTACCGCCTGCTTCTATTCCCCCATAGACTTGGTTGTTCGAGCTCAATACCTTCTTTCCCTCCTACAGAGCTGTTTCATAGACTTTCATTGCTGCTGCTACCGAACACCCCTCTGGTACGGATCTTCCGTGCTTGCGCAAGATTGATTCTAGGGCTGCAAGCAACTGGATGATAAACTCTCTTCTTGATCCGTAGCCCATTAAACCAATCCTCAGCAGTTTGCCTTGGAACGGTCCTATACCACCTCCTACTTCTATCGAATAGTCGTTGAGCAGTTCCTGTCTTATGGTTCTCTCTGTGATATCTTCTGTAGTCTTTATAGTAATCAGCGTATTGAGCCTATGATCTTTCTCAGCTAGAGGAGCTAAGCTTAGACCCTCTAATCCAGCCAGGAATGCTCGCTGATTTATCTCGTGTCTTTTCCACCTGTTTTCTAGTCCCTCTTGCTGTATTTTGTTGAGAGCTGTGTGCAGGGCATAGACGAGTGGTGCGGATATAGTGTGATGATATTGCTGGCTATCCCAGTAATTACGCAACAGATTCAAATCTAGATAAAAACTCGAGACAGGAGTTGTGCGCTTGTTGATCTTATCTAATGCTAGCTCACCAAAGGTAATTGGTGAGAGCCCAGGAGGAGCTCCAATGCACTTCTGTCCTGCACTGTAACATACATCTATTCCCCACTCATCTACCTTCACGGGCTGCCCACCTAGCGATGTCACAGTATCCACTACTAACAAGGCCCCAACTTCATGGGCCGCAGAGGAGATGTGTTCTATTTCTGGCTGGGCTACCCCGGTAGATGTCTCTGCGTGTACAAGACAGACCACTTGGGGGATTACCTCTTTTATGCGAGCAATCATCATATCCGGATCAATAGCTTTTCCCCACTCTGCTTCAACTCTGATTACCTGGCCTCCCAACTTGGTAGCTATTTGAGCCAGGCGATCTCCAAAATAACCCATTATCCCTACGAGCACCTTATCGCCGGGCTCAATCACATTAGCTAAGGCTGTTTCCATTGCAGATGTGCCCGTACCAGAAACAGCTAGAGTAGCCTCGTTCCTGGTCACGAATGTGTACTGCAGAAGCCGTTTGATGTCCTGCATTATCTCCACCATTGCTGGATCGAGATGTCCTAGGGAGGGAAGAGATAATGCCCTCGCAACCTCGGGATCAAGCTCACTAGGTCCTGGCCCAAGAAGTAATCGCTTGGGTACCGTGATCGTCTTGGGATGAATCCCAACTGTCATGATTTCTACCTCCAAGAAGTCTGCAAGCTTATGGTATTCCCTTGCCCAGTATCGAAGCCTCCAGGTATTCAATCGGGTGCGCTATGTGGAAAGCCTGATTGTGTAGCTGTGCGATTGAGCTTATTTGTAATGTGCATCCGGGATTAGCACTTGCTACATACTTTGCTCCGGTGGAGCTTATATTCTTTAGTTTGCGCTCGCCTAATTCTCGAGCAGCCTCGGGATTGAGAAGATTATATATACCGGCACTTCCGCAGCATATGTCTGCCTCGGGGGGCTCTACAAGTTCGAGCTCAGGTATGCCGGTGAGCAGCTCTCTAGGTTCATTCCTTATACCTTGCGCATGTCTAAGATGACAAGCGTCGTGGTAGGCTACCCTAGTTCTTAGTGGGTGACGCTTAGCCACTGGACCTAATTTGACTAAGAGTTCCGATACATCGACAATCTTGTCTGCGAACTCTTTAGCCCGGCCCCTATAGATAGCATCGTTCTGGAGCAGTAGTGCATATTCCTTGAGCGTTGATCCGCATCCAGCAGCGTTGATCACTATATAGTCAAGATCCAGGCCATCGAAGGCATTGATGAGAGATCTGGCAAAATCTCTTGCAGCGTCCTTATTTCCTGAATGTAGTGCAAGAGCTCCACAGCATCCCTGAGACCTAGGTATATATACCTCGCATCCCTCCGCCGATAACACGTTGATAGTAGCTCTATTTACATGACTGAAGAATACCCGCTGTACGCATCCCGTAATAAGCCCTACTTTAGCTCTTCGTTTGCCTTTAGCAGGTATCTTCTCTGGGTATTTATATGAAAAGAAGGATGGGTCAACCTCTGGGGCAAGCTCGAGAAGATTCCGCAACCTGGATGGGATTAGCTTGCTAAGAAGGCGCGACTCCAACATTTTAGACAAAGGACTGTGTCTATAAAAGAGCAAAAGAGGCAGAATAGCTCTGAGCCTGTTGGGATGCGGGAAGATTTCAAATATTAGCTTTCTGAAAGCCCTGTCGGCAAGGGGTCTAGGGTAACGCTTCTCTACTTGATATCTTGTGTCCTCTATAAGCCTGTCGTACTTGACACCGCTTGGGCAAGCTGTAACGCATGCCATACACCCTAGGCAGAGATCCCAATGGAGGACCATACTATCTGTAAGCGGATCACCGTTCAGAGCGGCTTTCATAAGATAGATCCTGCCTCGAGGGGAGTCCATCTCCTCTCCCCAGAGTAAATATGTTGGGCAGGTAGGCAAGCAGAAACCACAGTGTATGCAGTCGTCTATCAGTTCTTTAGATGGTGACTCGTGGGAGTCGAATGCCGGCTTAATTATTGTGTTCCCGAAGTCACCTTTGGATCTATTGGTAATTCTTATCATTTATATTCCTCCCACGAACCTGCCTGGGCTGAGTATCTTTCCAGGATCGAACTGATCCTTGATCCTCCTCATAAGGGGCAGGGCATCTCCTACATATCCCCATACATCTATTCTCTGCTTGAGAGGTAAGCTTGCCTCCAGGACCATAGCAGAGTCTTCGGACGTCAAAGCTTCCCTTATTGATTGAATCAATGACACCTGCGTATCGACAGGTAGGTTTTTGCCTCCCTTTAGGGCCAGATAAGTTATGCCTGATCCCGCATGACTCCTAAGCTCAAAACCGCAACCGTGTTGTTGAGATGTCGATCTGGCTAGCATTGCTATGGGTTTGAGTCTGGAGATGGTAGAGGACAACTTTATGCCCAGATCATCTGCTTCCCATGGATACTGTCTGAGATTGTCATAGACTGCTGGGTCTTCATCGAGATCAAAAACCTGACAAGTCCCATGGTTACTCAGTATCTGTCGTAGGGCTTCAGCTGCTGAGCGTGCTATATTATCTGAAGAACCCTCTACCATACACCATAAATAGACTTCGCCTGTACCGCTATAATGAACTTCAAGAGCTGATGTCACCAGATATGAGTTGAGAACTTGCTGTATACATTGTTCTGCTTGATCAAGTTCTTTGAGGTTCACTTTCAATATAAAGGACTTGGTAGGTAAGGGATGCAATCTAAATACTGCCTCTACGATTACTCCTAGTGTTCCTAATGAGCCTGTGAACAACTTACAAAGATCGTAGCCAGCCACGTTCTTGACAACTTTGCCTCCGCCATGCACAAGATCGCCATTAGTTAGAGCTACGGTTATTCCTATGAGCAGATCCCTGGTAGTACCGTATCTGAGCCTTCTAGGACCAGAGGCGTTTGCAGCTATTATCCCCCCTATAGTGGCGGACTTTTCTGGTGGGTCTAGGGCAAGCATCTGATTGTGTTTTCGCAGCTCTTGTTGAAGCTCTTCCAGCTTTATACCTGCCTGCACCTTGACTATAAGGTCGTCTGGACTGTACTCGATGATCTTGTCAAGTTTTGTGGTGTTGATCAGTAGGTCGCATCTCTGGGGAGGATTACCCCATCCTAACTTTGTCCCAGAGCCGAAGGGTATAACACTAATTCCTTTCTGATGTGCATACTTGAGTATCTCTACTGTATCAGTAGGAGATCCTGGTTTAGCTATAAATCCTGGTTGCGACCCATCTATATTGGTTGATGTGGTTTTGATCTCTATATTCGGTAATTTGTCTGTTATATCTAATGTTGTCATTAGAAGATCTCTGCCAAACCTGCTTCCTGCAGTGGATGTATTTTACCAGGGCCTGGTCTCTCGCCACACAGGCGTGGCGTAGGGAAGACTTTGCCAGGGTTGCATATGCCTTCAGGATCGAAAGCACAACGCAACATGTGCATAGCATTCATATCTTCTTCTGAGAACATCTTGGGCATATACTTCTTCTTATCTACTCCGACTCCATGTTCACCGGTAATGGATCCCCCATATCTAAGACAGATTGATAAGATATCACCTGCTACCTTCTCCGCTTTCTCCTCCTGACCAGGTATGCTGGCATCATAGAGCACTAATGGATGCAGGTTGCCGTCGCCGGCATGAAAGACGTTGGCTACTCTTATGCCGCTTTGTGCACTTATTTCTTCTATCTCTCGCAGCACATCTGGCAGTGCCGTTCTGGGGATAACGCCATCCTGTACATAGAAATTAGGACTTATCCTGCCGACTGCAGCAAAGGCCGATTTGCGTCCCTTCCAGATCAATGCTCTTTCCTCTTCATTACGGGCAATTCGTATCTCTGTAGAGCCGTTGTGTAGACAAATGTCCTTTACTTTATTGAACTGGTCCTCAACTTCTAGGAGTGGTCCATCTAGTTCTACTATCAGCACTGCTCCAGCCTTAGGATAGCCAGCATGTACCGCCGCCTCTACGGCCTCAATTGAAAGTGGATCCATCATTTCGACTGCTGCAGGCACTATGCCCGACGCTATGATCTGCGATACTGCTGCCCCAGCTTGCTCTATAGTGTCAAAAGCGGCTAGGAGCGTGCTCACCATCTCCGGCTTGCGAACTATGCGAAGCGTTATCTTGGTGACTACCCCTAACGTGCCTTCGGACCCCACAATAGTTCCCACAAGGTCATATCCTGGGGTGTCTAGGGCTTTTCCTCCAATATGGATAATCTCACCATCTGGTAGCACGACCTCCAGACCAGTTACATGATTAGTGGTGAAGCCATACTTCAGGCAATGGGCTCCTCCTGAGTTTTCAGCTACGTTTCCTCCTATCGAGCAGATCAACTGACTAGAAGGGTCTGGTGCATAGTAGTAACCGTACTGTGATACTGCCTGAGTGACCCATAGGTTTATAACCCCAGGCTCAACCACTACTCTTTGATTGGGAATGTCGACTTCCAAAATTCTCCTCATTCTGGAGAGGGAGATGAGTATTCCCTTTTCGACAGGCATGGCTCCACCTGAAAGTCCTGTGCCTGAACCCCTAGCTACAAATGGAATCTTATGGCGGTGACATAACTTGACTATAGCTTGAACTTGCTCGGTAGTTTCTGGCAGAACAACAGCAGTAGGTATAGCTCTATAGTTAGCTAAGCCATCACACTCATATGTCCTGAGCTGCTCTCTGTCGTGTACTACTCCTTGAGGACCAATGATCGCGACCAATTTTTCGATTAGCTGCTCTCTGTTCATGGACTAGACTCCGTGATTAGTTAGGCAAGAGCTAGGCTAATTGTAGTGCAATTTCTGCAATTTTCCCTAAAATTATCGCTATTTCCGTTCGACTGATGTATACTAGCACTAATGCTACGCAACAATATGGAAATTCTTCATAAGCTCCAACCTCGAAATTCTCCTGTGTTTCCCGCAGAGAGTTAGGCCGCATCGCTGGTTGGCACTTATGGGAAGATCGTGTTGAGGCGTGGTAAGAAGAAATAACTGGTTTCCATTTTCGGAGGAGAAATAGACCTTGGTATACGCGGATAAAACTCTAACATGTAAAGACTGTGGTGCAACCTTTGTTTTCACTCAAGGAGAGCAAGAGTTCTACGCTAGTAAGGGGCTAATGAATGAGCCCAGCAGGTGTCCCGATTGTAGGAGAGCTAGAAGGTCTGCTCAGAATGGCTCCAGCTACTCCAACAATGGGCCACGAGAGATGTATGAGGTAACCTGCGATTCTTGCGGCCGAGTCGCTAGAGTTCCTTTCCAG
This sequence comes from Thermobaculum sp. T2p, assembly GCF_059335935.1. Taxonomy (NCBI): domain Bacteria; kingdom Bacillati; phylum Chloroflexota; class Chloroflexia; order Thermobaculales (SeqCode); family Thermobaculaceae (SeqCode); genus Thermobaculum (SeqCode); species Thermobaculum sp. T2p. Next base: position 22,313 of record NZ_JANZYQ010000006.1, on the reverse strand, counting down.
CCTAAGGGTAATCGCCCTGTGTACTGCTCTGATTGCTATAGGCAACAGAGAGAGTCCCGTTCTTCAGGCTACGGTTACTAAGAGGAATTGGTTGGGATTGGGGGAGGTACACCTCCCCCAATCTTGTAAACTTCTAGCTTGAGGCTGTCAGCATATATATGCCACCGCCAGCCAGGTCGGTGACATATATTTCTCCGTTTTGGTCCTCGCCGAATGAGCTGATGCTCAGGTCTGTGTCGGTTTCTTCCTTCATAACCCAGTTGCCGTTTTCTGCTCTTTGCAAGCTCCAAATTCTGCCTGTGCAGTAGTCACCAAAGAAGTACTTTCCTCTGAGGGCAGGAAATCTCTTCCCTCTATAGACATACCCGCCCGTAACGGAACATCCTAGTTCGTGACTATACTCAGCAACTGGCAGTGTAAGCCCTTCCTGGTTGCATTGGTCGGAGGATAGACAGTGATTGCCCTCCATAATTGGCCAACCATAGTTTTGACCTCCCTTCGATCCGGCTCTTTGATAGTTGATTTCTTCCCAGTGGTTTTGCCCTACATCCGCGATATAGAGATCTCCTGTCTGCCGATCAAAGCTAAACCTCCAGGGATTTCTAAGTCCCCACGCCCAGGTTTCGGGTCTGGCATTATCGCGGCCAACAAAGGGATTATCCTTAGGAATCGAGTATGGATCGCCTCGATCTACATCTATCCTGAGAATCTTTGCAAGCAGAGTGTTCAGATTTTGCCCATTACCATAAGTGTCGTTAGCGCCCCCTCCATCTCCTAGCGCTATGTATAGATAGCCGTCGGGCCCAAAAGCTAACATGCCACCGTTATGATTGGCCGCTGGTTGTTCCTGCCTTAGTATGACTTTTTCGGAGTTGGGATCTGCTCTTCTACCATTGTCTAAGGCTCTGAACTCCGCGACTACCGTGTTACCATTAAGGTCTGTGTAATTTACGAAAAACCTCCTGTTCACCCTATAGTTGGGGTGGAAAGCTAACCCCAGCAATCCCTGCTCGGATCCACTAGAACCTACTCTATTGGTAATATCCAAGAAAATCTGACCATTCAGGAATTTTATTTTCCCGCCTTTCTCAACCACGAAGAGTCGGTTGCTGTTATCGTTGGCGTAAGTGATAAATAGGGGTTGGTCAAATCCTGAGGCAACCTGTCTAATACCTACTCGTACGTTGCGATTGACTTTGCGTTCTTGGGTGGCTGAAGGGGTAGGATTTGGAGTAGGTTCTTTGGTGGGTTCTTGGCTAGGCTTGTTCGTTTCCTCGGTGGCTACCAGTGTCGGGGTACTCTGTGAAGCTGCTATCTGAGTTGGGCTGGGCGATGGATTGCTAGTGCTTGGTGAGGTGGGAGCAACTGACGGAGAGGGAGAGATTACGGATTGAGTGGGGGTTGGTGATCGCTGCTCCCCACCACATGCAGCTACTAGTAGCGTCAGAATCAACACCAAAGTGATGGTTATTTTTTGTACGACCATTTAGCGATCCTTTCTTAAGGCTTCCTATTATCCCGTTCCTATTCTTCCCTCTCGCTCGACGAATTCGAAGTCAGGTGTTGGACTGTAACAAGTCCATCCCCCATCTACGAGCAGTACTGTACCTGTAATCCATTCGGCCTCCTCTGATGCAAAGAACAGTACGGCAGAGGCTACATCTTTAGGATAACCAGCTCTCCCCATAGGTACAACTTTGGCCCATTTAGTTTCGTATTCAGGGTCGTCATGCAGATTACGCTCATTGACAATTGGTCCCGGCGCTACAGCGTTTATGGTGATCCCGTAAGGAGATAGCTCTAACACAAGGTTACGCGTGAGCATCTGCAGTCCTCCCTTGGTCATCGCATAAGCTGAGAGGTAGTGCACTGCCTGGTTGCCTGTAACGGAGGACGTGATGATTATCCTGCCACCTTCTCCCTGTTTGATCATCTCTCGAGCGGCAGCCTGAGCGGTGAAGTAAGTCCCCTTAAGGTTAGTGTTTACCACGGCATCAAATGCTTCTTCGGTATAGTCAAGGAATTTACCCCAGCTTGTTATCCCAGCATGGCAGCAAGCTATATCTATCCTCCCAAACGTTTCTACGGTTTTGCTGACTAGCATACGGCATTGAGCTACAGAGGAGATATCCCCCTGCACAGCTATGGCCTTGCCTCCGGCCTCTAGCACTTTCTCAACTGCGATCTCCGCTCCTCTACGATCTGTATGGTAATTAGCCACCACAGCAGCACCAGCTTTGCCCAGTGCGATTGCCAATTCCTGCCCAATGCCCTTGCTTGCACCTGTAACTAAAGCTACCTTGCCTGATAGGTCGAACATATGGGCCCTCCACGATAAAGTTCTAATTACCATAAGGGGATGGCAGACCTAGCCATCCCCTCTCTATATACGTCTTGTGCTGCGATGAGCTAGAAGGTTACTTCTACCCTCTTACCCTCCTCGGCGGATTGAAGAATCGCATCGCATATCACTGCATTACGGTAACCATCTTCAAAGGTGGCACCGTAAGGAGCTATGTCTTTATCGTTCACTATACAATCCAGAAGGTGAGCTATCTCATGTACAAAGGTGTGCTCCCAACCGATTATGTGTCCGTGAGGCCACCAGTTGGACCAGAAGGGATGATAGCTTTCTGTAACGAGCACATCCGTGAAGCCTTGAGTATGTTTAGGAGAGTCTGTCCGGTAGACCTCCAGCTCGTTCAACCTCTCCAGATTGAATCTTATAGAGCCCTTGGAGCCATTTATCTCGAACACTTGGTGGTTCTTTCTACCTGTAGCAAACCTGGAGGCCTCCAAGGTGCCGACAGCTCCGTTCTCAAACTCGACTACTGCCTCAAATGCGTCATCTACCTCTACCTTACGCCGCTGACCTGTCTCAGGGTCGTTGCGTTCTGGGATAAACGTTCTGGTCATAGCCATCACAGACTTAACCTCACCGATAAGATGCCGGCCGAGGTCGATTATATGTGCGCCAAGGTCTCCCAACGCACCGCTACCTGCAAGCTCCTTGTCCAACCTCCATATGTATGGGAATTCTGGATCTGTAATCCATTCCTGAAGGTACACCGCCCTGAAGTGATAGATTTCCCCTAGCTCGCCGTTCTTAATCATTTCATAAGCTAGGCGTACTGCTGGCACGAATCTGTAGTTGAAGCCGACCATCGCCTTGACGCCTGCTTGATTGACCGCATCCAGCATCGCCTTAGCTTCTTGTGCATTTCTTGCTAGGGGCTTCTCGCATAGGATATGCTTGCCCTTTTGTGCTGCCGCTATACAAGGCTCAGCATGAGCATAGTTTGGCCCTCCGTTATCGAACAGCTGGATACGATCGTCGTCAAGCATCTGGCGCCAGTCAGTGTAGTAACCTTCATAGCCATATCGAGATGCAGCCTCTTTAACAGCCTCCTCATTTCGACCGGCTATAGCCACTAGTCTGGGAATGGCTGGGGGTGGATAGACTATGTATGGCAGCTTCTTGAAAGCATTAGTGTGAGCCTTGCCCATAAATGCATAGCCGAGCATACCTACACCTACTTCTGGCGCCTTAGAGGTAGCTCTCTGGCCAGCCATGGTTACGAAGCCTACTTGTTCAGACATGTTCGCACTCCCTAGAGTTTTATTGGTTAGGTGTAATTTATTCTCGAGCGAAAGCTGCATCAAAAGCTACAGCAGAAGCTGGGAAGTCTACCTTGCGCACAAAGGCTAGTGCGTCTTGAGCACCCCACTCACGGTCCATACCAGAGTCTTCCCATTCTACGGAAAGTGGCCCGTTGTAACCTATGCGATTCAGGGCTCTTATCATAGCCTCAAAATCAACATCTCCATGTCCAGGAGAGACAAAGTCCCAGCCTCTTCGTCTGTCACCGAAGTTTAGATGTGATCCTAATATGCTCTTCCTACCATCTAGGAATTTCTTGGAGTCTTTGATGTGCACATGGTAGATGCGGTCAGCGAACTCCTCTATGAAGTCCACGGGATTGAGAAACTGGTGGGCAAAATGGCTGGGGTCGAAGTTTATCCCGAACCCTTCCCTGTTGCCTATCGCGTCCAGAGCCTTCCTGGTGGTTACGAAGTCATAAGCTATCTCGGTAGGGTGTACCTCAAGGCCGAACTTTACACCTTCCTGTTCAAATACATCTATGATGGGGCCCCAGCGCTCAGCGAATTCCTGATAACCCTTTTCAATCTCCTCAAAATCGTTAGGCGGGAAGGAGTAAAGTAGATGCCAGATGGGTGAACCTGTGAAGCCATTTACCTGGGTAACTCCGAACTTAGCGGCAGCCCTGGCCGTGTCCATCATCTCCTGCGCGGCTCTCTGTCTGACGCCTTCTGGGTCTCCATCACCCCACACATGCGGCGGCAAAATAGCCTTGTGCCTAGAATCTATGGGATCACAAACTGCCTGCCCTACTAAGTGATTGCTTATCGCAAAGCACTTGAGACCATAGCGATTCAGGATCTCCCATCTTGACTGTACGTAATCGGGCTCCTTGAGGGCTCTCTGGACCTCAAAGTGATCTCCCCAGCAGGCTAACTCTAACCCATCGTACCCCCATTGACTTACCTTTTTAGCCAGCTCTTCCAGGGGAAGGTCTGCCCACTGGCCGGTGAAGAGAGTTACTGGTCTACCCATAGCCTCCTCCTTTCATGTTTGATGTTTGCCCTTGCGGGTAAAAAGGCAAGCAGGAACTTTTACCTTGCAAGCCGCATTCTAAGAAATTTTGCTGTTTTTGGCTAGACCCTTTTATAAGTGGGACTTGAGCCCACCCATGGAGCTTTGTAGTTGTCGGGGGTGATCCAGGGGATCAGAGGTTGGCCTGAATTACCTGTTGCAGAGCGCTATCCTCTATTTTGATAGTTTTGTTAGTAAGATATTCCCTAATTGAAAAGCATATACAATGAGCCATGACTAGATGTGCATCTTCCACCTGCTCTATATGCTCGGCAGGTACTGTAATTGTCAGATTTGCTATGTTCCGTAGCTTGCCGCCATCTTTGCCTGTAAGTCCTAATACCCTTGCTCCCAAATCCTTCGCTACCTGGGCAGCAAAGACTACATTGGGAGAATTGCCGCTTGCACTGATAACTATCAATAGATCCCCTTGCCTGATCATTGGTCTTAATTGTTCAGCAAACACGTGTTCAAAGGACGAATCATTAGCCCAGGCAGTGACCAATGGCATATTATCTGTAAGTGATAAGACTCTGAACGGAGCGTGTCCTGGGACCCTTGCTCCCTTGGATAGGTCACATGCAAAGTGCGAAGCTGTAGCAGCGCTCCCGCCATTACCCACTATGTATATGTTGTTGCCGCTGTTATGACATGAGATTATCTCCCAGGTCGCTGCTTCAATAGCCTCGAGATCAACTCTTTGTATTGATCTAGTTATACCGTCCCAATAATTCTTGATCGTATCAATCATCTTTGATTGCTCCTTACGATGGACCAGCCTGACTTGAGTAAGCAAGCTCCTTCGAAGTCGAAACTAAAGGGCATCTCGCGAATGCCCAAGCCTTCTAGTTTGTCCTTTACCTTGGTTTGACTACTTTGCGGTACGTAGAGCATTAGGAAACCAGCACCACCAGCCCCTGCTAGCTTTCCTCCTATAGCTCCCAGTTTGAGTGTGAGCTGATAGATCTCATCTATGTATTGGTTAGAGATCTTGTCAGATAAGCCTTTCTTAAGCTCCCAGGCGTGGTGTAGCATTGATCCAAATTCATTCAGTTGGCCTCTACGCAGAGTATCTGCCATATCTAGAGCCAATTGTTTTAGTTGATGCAGGTGGCCTAACGTCTGTATGCTTGATTGTGTTGCCTGTTTCTGCTCCTTTAGAATCTCAGATGCTTTACGTGTACCTCCGACATAGAACAGGAGAAGATTGTCTTCGAGCAAACGTAGCCTTTCAGGGGCTATCTGCATGGGCTCAACCAGAGTCTTATTCCTATAGAACCAGATAAGATTTAGTCCTCCAAAGGCCGATGCATACTGGTCCTGCTTGCCTATGGGGGATCTGAGGACATCGATCTCAAGTCGACATGCTGCTTCGGCTAAATCATACTTGCTGTAGTGTACATTGGATGACGTAAGTAGCGCTTGCAGCATGGATACGGCCAGCGCACTTGAAGATCCCAAACCAGTGCCGCTAGGTATCTCAGAAGTTGTGAAGATATCTAATGCTTGGTTACCTTGGTAGAACGTTGCGATTGCTGACTTCTGGATGGCCAGCCTATCTTCCGCGCGTGTTTTGGGTAAGCCTTGGAAACACTCCCACACTATCCCGTCGATGGTGGACTTCAAGTGGAAACTGCCATCTAAGCTTTGTCGCAGAATCGTGTAGCAGTACTTGTTAATGGCGGTGCTAAGTACAACCCCTTCATACCTCTGGTAGTACTCCGGTAGATCTGTACCTCCGCCTGCGAAGCTTATTCTAAATGGCGCCCTTGAGATTATAGTCTCTTGCATAGAACCTAAGGTCTCGTAAGCTAATGTGGACTAGGGCCAGCTTGTCTCAGTAAGCGGTGTAACTATGACCTCCTGCATGCAGGACTCTTCAGGCATGTTGACTGCAAAGAGTATTACCTTGGCCACATTTGCCGGATCCTGTAGATTAGCAGGATCCGGCATAGGGATACCCTGCTCGACGAATCTATCGAAGAAGTGAGTCTTCATACCCCCTGGAATAACATTTGTGACCCTTATATTATCTGGACGTCCCTCTACGCCTAGAGCCCTACTGAAACCTCTGAGTCCCCATTTGGATGCATGATAGGCAGCGGCGTTTGCCCAAGCCCTAGTGGCTGCAGTAGAGGCTATGTTGACGATGTGTCCATATTTTTGACTCCTCATAATTGGAAGTACTGCCTTAGCCATCAAAAAAGGACCCCTGAGGTTCACTGATATGACCTGGTCCCACTGTGCTATGGTCATGTCGCTGACAGAAAGGGTATGGTCCACAGCCGCACAGTTGACCACAACATCTATCCTCTGGAAGGTCTCGAAAGTTTTTTGGACTGCACCAAATACGTCATCTTCTTTTGATACATCACACCGGATAGCAATAGCCTTCGCTCCATTCTCATTCAGTCTGTTAGCGATGTTTTGGGCTGCTTGCTCATTGATGTCAAGACATGCGACGTTGAACCCGTCTTGAGCAAAGGTGCAAGCTGTGGCCTCACCTAGGCCGCTTCCAGCTCCCGTGATGATAACCGTGCGGTTATGAGCTCTATCTGTATTCATAATCTGACTCCTTTCTATAGTCCGTATTCGCGATGTGAAGTCTCTTGCTTATTGCTTTTCCATACAGTTGGGCTGTTAGCTCCGCTGCTCTTTCCCAGGTAAACAACTTCACCACCCGCTGCCTGGCGTTAGAACCCATGCGGTTCCTGAGATCATTGTTATCAAGGAGCTCTACAATGCGATCGGCAAGGATCTCCGGTGATTTAGGAGGCACAAGATAGCCAGTCTCGCCCTCTGATACGGTAAAAGCTATTCCTCCCACGTTAGAGCCTATTACTGGCCTGCCGCAGGCCATAGCCTCAAGTGGTGTTAGCCCAAACGGCTCATACCAAGGAGTTGTAACTATCAGGTCAGCGGCTGAATAATAGGCATAGAGCTCATCAGGTTGTCTCTTGCCTGTAAATATAACCCTATCCTGCAAACCTAGCTCCGAGATCATGGATTGGAGAACTCCGATCTCAGGAGTTGCCCTGGGATCGGGCTCTCTGGTCTCACCGCCTACCACCATTAGCAATGGATTGAGGTCTGTTCTGTTTGTAACGACCTTGTGTAGTGCTAATACGAGGTTTCTTACGTCCTTTCTGGGTATAAGGCGTCCCACATAGCCGATTATTGGGCCTTGCCAATCTAGTCCTATAAGTGCTCTCGCAGTTTCTTTACCTATTGGGCGGAATCTCTCTATGTTAACTGCTGAAGGGATGATCATTACTTTTGCAGGATCAACTCCGTAATCCTCGGTCAACTCCAGCTTTTCGCTGGGGCACTGGGCTATTAGGTAGTTAGCTTCCGAAGCTACGAATTGCTCGATAGTAATTCTCTCTGTGGGACTAGTGTCCATATCCCTCTGGTGTTTGCGCTTAGTCTTACCCATAGCGTGAAAGATATGGATCATTGGGATATTAGCCCGATGTTTAAGCTTGGTAGCTACCCAGCCAGACATCCAGAAGTTGCTGTGAATTAAGTCATATCGAATGTTATTGCGCTCGATAAAATCCAGCATGTTTCGGGCGAACTCTGGCATAAGAGGCCATAGATCATCTCTGAATACGTGCTGTTTTGGTCCGGCTGGCACGTTGATAATTCTTACGCCTTTACTCCAGTCCTGTACCTCTGGAGAGTTCGGGGAGTCCAGGCGAGTAAAGACATCTACACTGATACCCATCGATCCCAGGTTACGGCTTATTTCATCCACGTACACGTTTTGCCCACCTGCATCTACGCCTCCAAGGAGGGCTGCTGGACTTGCGTGCTCACTAATAAATGCAACTTTGGGTCCCTCAGGTGAGTGCATCATAGACCTCCAGCTACCAGATTGAAGGCTTTGTTCCAATCCCTCCTGAACCTTTCTAAGTTGAATCTCTCCTGGGCAGTGCACTTTGCATTCTGTCCTAGTCTTTTTGCTTCCTCAGGGTTGTTCAAAAGGAACAACATTCTGTCTATAAGGAACTCGACATCACAAGATACGTAGCCGTTGTAGCCGTTCTGTATCACAGTAGGTAGTTCCGTAGTGGCCAGTGCTATCACGGGCATACCTATGGTCATGGCTTCTATCACCGCCAGTGGTAAGCTGGTGTATCTCATGGGACTGAATAGAAAGCGATATCTCGCCATCAGGCGATGCAGATCTCGGTACTTGATATCCCCTAGTCCTCCTATCTCCTCACTCTTTATGCCGCAAGTGTCCAATGGAACAATCTCACGAGCCTTGCAGAAGATGTCGTAGCCCGAGATGCGTCCACGACGTTTCATCTCGTTGATTACGGTTATACCTTTATCTCGATCGCCAACGTACTCTATGGAGGGATCAATAGCCACGCTGTGCTCAATAACCATAGTGGGCGTTCTGCCGCTATCCCACATAAGGTTGTTGAAGTGAGTTACGTGTACTAAAAGGACATTAGGATCGTCTATTGGATGCTTTGTATCAGTGGGATGCTGCCGAGGACAATTGTGTTCCAGGTAGATCCTAGGTAACTTTTGTTGTTCGGGACTAAGTATCGCAGGAATATCTTCGTAAAAGTTTTTGGGAGTCTGGCATATTATTATGTCTAAGTCCAGATTCCTAACTTCTTCGGCTGGTACCTCTCGTACATATGGAGGCATTCCTGGGCGTCTACCACCATACCCTTCACCTCTGTCAGGAGTTACTGGTAGGTACCAATCTTGGTCTATTTGCGCCAAAGCGTCCAGATAGCTGCCATGTATATGCCAACAAAGTATTTTGTATCTACGCATCACTAGAAACACCTCAAAATGCTGTAGATGGCTTTACGTAGTAGTTCTGGAGCATATAGACACAGGCATCCAACACCGGTTCAACTGGTAGCTCCCATAGGGGACTACCATTGTAGGTTTGCACGTGCTCGTAAGCTTTCACCGCCTTATGTAGATCCTGGTTTATGGGCCCGAATTGCTCAGGTGTGGTAGGACCAAATAGGACTACGCTAGGTGTGCCAGTGGCTGCTGCTATATGAGAGGCTCCTGTATCGTTAGTAACTAGAAGATCCATCAAGGATACTACCGCTGCGAAAGTCCCTAGGTCTGTTTTGCCCATAAGATTGACCATGTTGCTTCCAACAGCTACTTCTACTTCCCGTGAAAGCCCAATTTCCTGGGAAGTTCCGGTAAGTACTATGGTGGCATCAAAAAGCTTGACGAGGATCTTTGCCAACTCTCCAAACTTCCGTGCCGGCCACCTTCTGATGTCTTCTTTAGCACCAATGTGCATGCCAACTATTGGCCCGTTGTGATACAATGCGAGCCGGATTAGCTCTTCGGCTCGAGCTCTTTCGTATGGATAGATAGGGAACTCTAAGTCTGGCGTGCTGTGTGCACCTAACAGACTTATAAGATCTAGCCATCTTAATATCTCATTTTTGATTGGTCTCTCGGTAAAAGGGATACTTATCGTTAACCTGTCGTCTCCATCGACGGCATGTCCTAGGCTTATTCTGGCTCCTAATTCGGCAACGAAACCATTGCTGGTTGTTCCATTACCTTGCATCTGGATAGCTAGATCATAGCCGTAGTCTCTGGCCTGTATAAGAAACTCTTGAGTTCTGGTAGGATTAACATCTACCTCAATAATGCCTGGATAACCTGGGAACTCGAGGAATCGGTCCAAATAATGGCTAAATCTCGATACAAACTCTTTTGCCCAGGGTAATCCTATAAGGGTTATTTCAGCATTTGGGAACCTCTCCCTTAGGGCTCGGAATGCGGGTAGAGTAAAGAACAGGTCACCTAGAAACAACGCTCTGAATATCGCTATTTTCTCTATGTTGTCAAGTGCAACTGGATGATTCATGTCGATCTCCGTTTGAATTACGAGATGATTCCAAATACGGCCTTAGAGACTTCGTGTGGGGGTATATCTAAGCAGGGCTGACCTATAGGGCACTTGAATAGATAACAAGGGTGGCATGGAGTAGGTTTCCTCATTAGTAGGGCTCTGGTATCTCTTGGTCCCCAAGCACTCTCCTCATCTGTGCCCGAGAAAAGAACCACAACTGGTACTCTTAGAGCATCTGAGAGATGCATAGGGAGAGTGTTATTGCATATCACGGCCTTGGCCATTTTCAATACTGCTGCATATTCAGATAGTGAGGTGACACCTACCAAAGTTTTGACTTCCGGTGTGGCATCTGCGATCTCCTCTACCAAGGGGCGCTCCCTATCACTGCCGGTTACAATCACCTGTATACCTTTTCTGGTTAGTTCCTGAGCTATCACGGTGAATCTATCCACGGGATATCTGCGAGCACTTGCACTTGCGCCAGGATGGATAACCACATACCCTTCATCGACTCTGATGCCTATTGATCCCAGCTTCTCATAGGCAGATAGAGATGCTTCTTCAGGGATGAATACCTTTAGACTGCGATCTCTCACTTTGAAACCTAGAGACTCTATTAGCCTGAGATTTCTCTCGACTTGATGGACATTGTCGGGGACGCTCTTTAGTTCATGTGTGAGCACGCTCCCCCCGAACTCCTTAGATTCACCTGCCCGCAGTGGGATTCCAGCCAGGTAGCAAACATAACCAGGAACATGCGGGTCCTGGCTGAAGGAGGTGAATATTATCGCTCCATCGAAGGCATGTTCTCGAAGCTTCTCTACTAATTCAAGCTCTCTAACTGGATCAAAAGGCAAATCTCCTAGATCTTGCCAAAGAGATTTCCACGCTATAACTTCATCGACCCAAGGTAGTAGTGGGGCGGCACTGGCCCCACCGGGAGAGAGCAACATGGTAATCTTCGTCTCAGGCAGATTTTCTTTTATCGCACGTAGCGCTGGTCCTGTCATTATGACGTCGCCTATGTTATCCAAGCGAACAGCTAGGAGGTTTTTGACATTTAGCCACTCGCTCATGCGATCCTCCTTTGGGCTGATCCTTGCAGCAGATCTATCGAAGCCTGTAGTACTTCTTGAGGCGACACCGAGGCGAGACACTCATGTTCAAATGGACATATGCGAGAGTAGCAGATACGACAGTCAACCTCGTGGAATAGAAGCTTATGAGGAACTTTCCAAGGGCGCCACTGCTCTGGAGGATTGGTCAATGCGAACAGGGCTACTACGGGTGTCTTTAGAGCCGCTGCTAGGTGCATTGGCCCAGTATTGTTGGTAATTACCAGATCCGCATGTTCGATCAACGCACAAAGTTCAGGTAAGCTTCTGCCATAGAAGAGCTTGGGTTCTGTTGTCATGTGGCTCTTAATATGCTTAAGCAAGCCCAGCTCTGTTTCTGCTCCAGTAAGGACGACTTCTGCTCCTATCTCAATCTTGATGAGATCAGCTACTTGTGCATAGGACTGCCATGGGTACGTGCGTGCGGGCATACTGCAGCCTGGATGAATCACTACGAGCGGTGATTCTGGAGACTTTATTGACATATCTTCGAGCCATCCACGGACTGTACGCCTAAATGCAGAGGGAACTTCTATTACCAGATCATCTTGGGTGCCCGAGAACCCTACGGCTGATACAAGCTCGAGTCCTCTCTCCACCTCGTGGATAAGCTTTGTTGGTGGCTTATGCCTGGTAGTGAGTAGGGACCCTGCTCCGTCGCTCGTAGCTCCAAGCCTGAGGGGTACATCTGCTAGGTAACACAAGTAGGCAGCAGGCAAAGGACTCTGACGATAAGAGGTGAAGATTATAGCTCCGTCGAACTTTTGGCTTCTTATCTGCTCTATTATCTTCATCTCTCGTGCGCTGTCTTGGGGTAGTCTCTGCCAGGGGGCCATCCATGGAGCGCTATAGACGATCACGGAATCTATATCGGGGTTGACTTCGGCTACCTGTGCCCCTACTGGGCTGGCCAGGAGAGTAATTTGACACTCAGGTAAAGTCTCCTTGATCGCTCTTATCGCAGGAGTGGCCAAGACTACATCTCCAAGGTTGTCTAGCCTCACAATTAATATTCGCTTGGCTTGAAGCCAGTCTGTGTTCACGTCTACATGACCTCGCTTGTTAGTTGTTGATTGGGAGCAGAGCTGACGATTCTTTCTATCAAGCTGGATGTACTGTAATTTTCCGTCATAGGAACTAAGACAAGCTTAGTTCCTATGTCCTGAAGTATCGGAGATTCCGGAATTTCCTGTCTCTGGTAGTCTGCCCCTTTGACAAGCACATGAGGCCTGATCGCCTTGATCAGTTGTGTAGGGGTATCCTCGTCGAAGAGCACTACATGGTCTACTGGCTCTAGCGAAGCTACTAGCTCCAGGCGGTGTCTTTCATCGTTTATTGGCCTGTTAGGACCTTTGAGTCTGCGAGCGCTTTTATCGGAGTTGATGGCTACTACCAATAGATCACCAAGCTCTTTGGCTTTCCTAAGCAGGTTTACGTGCCCAGCGTGGAGCAGATCGAAAACCCCATTGACCATAACTATGACTTTGCCCTCTCTACGTGCTGCCTCCAGCTCTGCGATAAGAGATTCATATGGCTGGTCGCTTTGTCTATCTAGAGTGCTCATCCTAAGGAGGAGTTCTCTATGTTCTACTACGGCAGTCCTCCGCTTGAGCACAGCCAGCCTAGCGTTCTCGACCCCTATGCGAGTAGCTTCTGCGATATCAGCGCCTACAGCAAGAGATAAAGCTGTTGCTGCCAGGAAAGAATCCCCTGCACCAGCCACACTGGCTTTGGGAATAGGATAAGCCGGTATATGTAGAGGTTCGGCTTTTTGCCCCAACAGTAACACTCCCTCACTGGCCATTGTGATGGCTATAAATTGACAGTCTATGCAGTCAAGGAGTTTTTTGCCTATACTCATCATTTCCTCGATATCGGGGGGCTTGACACTTGCTGGTCTACCAACAGCAGCTCGAGCTTCATGATGGTTGGGCGTTATCAAGGTCGCGCCAGCCTTGTCGTATGAAATGATATTCTTGGAATCTACCAGGAGGGGTATGGCGTGAGTCCTACGAAAGTCCTTTATTACCGATGTTACCTCTTCAGATACAGTTCCATAGCTGTAGTCTGATACTACAATTACGTCGCACTTCGGTAGTGCTTGCTCCAACTTGTACAGCAGCTCCTCCCTGGAGGATTTCGAGTAGTTAGTCGTGTCGCCCTCGTCGAACCTGACCACGTACTGTTCGTCTGCTATTATCCTCATCTTGTGTATGGTGGAAATATTAGGGTCCTCTACCAGCCACCCATCGTCGATGTCGTATCTTTTAAGCGCGGTCCTGAGGTAGGCAGCGTTTGTATCTCTGCCCACAAATCCTAGAAACATAACTTGCGCTCCAAGAGCTCTGAGGTTTGAAGCAGTATTGGCAGCTCCCCCAGGGACTCTTTCCTCCCCACTTTTAGTTACTACCGGCACTGGACCCTCAGAACACAGTCTGCTTGCTGTGCCCTCTAAGTAGCTGTCGAGCATTGCGTCTCCAATTACCAGCGCCCTAACTTTATGGAAGTTGTTTACGATGTCTACTTTCAGCATCTTGGAGCTCCTTGTTGGACTCTTGGGCTACACAGCTGCCTTCCAGGAAGAAGGGATATAGTCAAGATCGACATCTTTTCTTTGACCCTCCAGGCTTTGGATGATCTGGAGGGCATGCTTTGTGGTTCTTGCGACGTAATCAGGAGTTCTATACGGTCCGCTAGGCTTAGACTCAGTACCGAGGTCTACCAAGATGGTCTTGCAGCCAGCTTTTCTGCCTGCCTCTACGTCGTTGAGTATGTCGCCTACCATCCATGAGGACGATAGGTCCAAATCCATATCTTTGGTAGCCTGTAATATCATTCCTGGTTTTGGTTTCCTGCATTCACATTCACAAGCTAGATGGGCTAAGTTTCCCTGTGGATGGTGCGGACAGTAGTAGAAAGCATCTATGTGTACACCAAACTTAGAGAGCTGATATTGGAGGCTAGCGTGCATGAGTTCTAGATCCTGCTCTGTGAAGTAGCCATGAGCTATACCTCCTTGGTTGGTGATCACGACTAGTTTGAATCCCATTTGCTGTAGGATTCGCATCTCTTCCGGCAAGCCTTGGTAGAGTACTAGATCCTCAGCCCTGGAAGGATAATGTTTTGGATGTACTAGCGTGCCATCGCGGTCTAGAAACACTGCCCTATTGCCCATCAACCACCTCTTTGGATAAGTGCTCTTCTATAACCTCGCATAGAATATGTATGGCTAGTAAGTGTAGTTCCTGTATGATGTCTGTCTCTTCGGCTGGGAAGTGCACTACTATGTCTGCCAGACCCACTACCTTGCTAGGTTTCTTGCCTGTAAAGGCTACCGTTTTGAGACCTTTCCTGCGGGCGGTATTAGCAGCTGCAAGCACATTAGGCGAATTCCCACTAGTGCTAAGGATCAACAACACATCTCCCTCATTGCCCAAAGCATCGACCTGGCGCAGAAACAATTGTTCATATCCGAAGTCATTAGCTATAGCCGTAGTCGTAGCTACATCAGTGCCCAATGCTAGGGCTGCTATAGGAGCTCTGTTCTTCTTGAAACGCCCGAGCAGCTCTCCTGCCATATGCTGTGCTTGCGCAGCGCTTCCACCATTCCCGCATATCAGGATCTTTCTATCCGAACACAAGCTTTGAATTAGTGTGTTGGCCACGCTCTCTAACAACTCTGAATCTTTAATGAGTTGATTTATAGCCATATTCAGCTTTTCCTGTCTTTGCTGGAGCAAATTATTGATACTTATGGTCATTCCTGTCTCCTGCAGATAATCCTAGTAGGTACAGATGTATTACCGCATCGTGCATATGCACAGAGTATCAAGATGCATATCAGGATGCTTTGTGCGATTGCATAATGGTGCTTCTATTCGTCTCTGCTGGAAGCCTTGAGGGTGAGTGCAAGCCTCAACTGGACAGCGCTATCAAAGTCACGAGGATCAAGCCCTGTCAAGGAGGCTATCTTATCGAGGCGATAAGATAGGGTATTCCTGTGTATGCAGAGTTTTTTAGATGCACTTGTGGGGCAACAATTCTCATCAAAGAATACCTCGAGAGTTTGCGTCAGCTCTGGGTATTTCTCAAGAGGCTTAAGTAGATGTGTAGCCAAATCATTCTTTGTGCGTTCATCTGATATGCCGACAAATGCTGGTATACCAAGGCTGTCCAGGCAGTGAACCTTGTTAGGGCCATAGAATTTAAGCCCAAGCGAGAGCGCTGCCCGAGCATCCTGATAAGAAGCAGTAAGCCCTAGTATACCAGGGTGATATCTTCCGATCCCTATAGTAATGGGTTGCTTTGTCTCAGATCGTAACTTGGACAACAGAGCGCTAGCCGCCCTCTTCAAGGCCGCCAAATTTGCCCATGAAGAGGGACTAGTATCTAGCTTCTCTTTCGGTCGCAACCAGTTGGCAAGGTCCCTCGAGCTACTGGCTTTGAGTACTACGACTTCTCCCTCACCTATATAGCCGCATATTGTATCCGAGGGCAGCATAAAGAAGTCCACAATGCTCCTTATTACAGTGTTCACCTTTTGCTGTACTTGTCTATCATCGCCATCCAGGATGTATTTGGAAGCATCTATCAGCAGCACAGCTCGTGGTAAGTTTAAGTCCATTCCCAGGATTTGAGCTTGCCTGATTATCGATGCTTCATCGCTAGAGTTGCCATGCAGAAGATCATATATCAGCTTGTTCTTTAGATCAGATTGGTTCGGAAGGCTTTCAACCAGCATTATCTGATTGATCACCATCTCCACGAGAGCCTCTGCCATTCTTGGAGGTACAAAAGGCTTATTGGACTCGATAATCATCAATTGCCCACACCTATCTCTTATTTTTATCGGCACTCTAAGTTGGTGAAACACACGGCGGCTGGGACTAGTATCAAGATTCTTCCCCATAAATCTTCTGTCCGTACTAGCTATAACCCAGCCCCGATCATCTGCCACTATGACTTGTTGGTCTAGCAGACTACCAATCTTTTTGACTACGGTATTTGCCACCTCTTGAAAGTAGTCTTGTTCCATCCCCATAGCTTCTTATCCCTTAAAGCTACATCCCTGATCATTTCTAGCCCCAGATCGCAGTTATTCGTGACCCTAGAAGAAGCAAGAAATTTGCCACTTCTCCTGTTACAGTGGTACTGTTACTGCTAAATTTGCTGCATTTTGGAGGTATATGTAATGTCAGAAGAATTGGTAGCGAGTGTAGAGAGATCCCATGATCTACTGATGGAAGCTTTCAGAATTCTGGAATCAGTGTTTCTGAAGCTTGAGGAAGGACAGCGCAGGGAGATGTCCTTTACTGAGCTTGATGCCTTACAAGAAAGGTTACATGATGCTGAAGAGTACGCGGAGGACTGTAAAGAGACTGCGCGCAAAGCGATAGAGACTATCGAGAACTGGAAGTAGCTATGGGATCAGAACCCAAATGCAAATTCTGTCTTATAAGCAGTGGCGAATCCAAAGCTAAGGTAGTCTATGCCGACGATTTTTGTCTTGCTTTTCTTGATATAAGGCCTGTTTTCCCAGGGCACGTACTAGTTATTCCTAGAAAGCATTATGCTACTCTGCCAGATCTGCCTAACGATCTTGTATTACCTTTATTCAAAGCCGTAAGAATCCTTTCTGAAGCTGTACCTAGGGCGATGGAAGCTGAAGGGACCTTCGTGGGAATAAACAATAAAATTAGCCAGAGCGTTCCTCATCTGCATGTGCACGTTGTCCCCAGAAGGAGGGGAGATGGTCTTAGAGGTTTCTTTTGGCCTAGACAAAAGTACGCAGACGAAGCGGCTATGGAAGAAGTAGCTAGGAAGATAAGGGAAGCGGTAGACGCAATTGCAAGCTGAAACTCCCTAAAAGTCCCAGAAGTTATCACGAGTGTTCTTTTGAAGGAATTTAAGCACCTCTGATAGTTTCGGATATTGGCGGTCTCTATGTTGTGATATGACCATTGCAGCAAGGGCGCACGCAAATTGTAACCTGCGGTAAGGTGGCCAACCGCACCTACGGGCATATAAGTACCCTAGATCAAATACATCTCCTGCCCCCACTGTGTTTACGGCTTCAACTCTAAAGCCTTCAAAATGTATCTCTTCGTTCTTGTCTATATATAGAGCCCCTCTTTCCCCCATCTTGATAACAGCCTCACCTGCGATCCTAGGCCTTATTTCCCTTAATGCCCCATCTAAGCTGTTCTTAGCTGTAAGATGTATAAGCTCTTCCTGGTTGGGTAAATAAACATCCACGTGTTGTAAGAGGGAGTAAGTATTTCCCCTTGTAATATCTGTCCATCCACTAGGATCCCAGCTAGGATCAAAGAATACGATTTGTCCTCGCTCTCGTAGCTCTTTAGCGAAATCTTGAATGTGCGAGGGGGACATCAGAGGTAACAGATAATTACCACAGAGGAAGACCTCTTCACAAGAAGATATAAGAGAATCACGACTTCTAACTAAAGTTAGATCCATCTTGCTGTGGGCTCCCAGTGTGGATAATATTCCCCTCTGCCCTTTATCCCCGACGAGTATGATCCCTATGGAAGTCTCTTCCCCTTCCATTACGATCACACCTTCGCAGGATAGTCCGTGATTCTTCATCTCTTCTAATAGAAAGCGCCCGAATGCGTCATTCCCTATGGTAGATATGGTAAAAGTGGGGATTCCTAGCCCCTTTGCTGCGAGCATGATATAGCCGGCGGTACCTGCGAGAACCATTTGGGCGGAATCAACTACGAGCTCTTCGTCCCATCTTGGGAAACGACTAACTGTTCTTACCCAAAGATCGACGTTTAGGTTGCCGACTATGGCGAGAGGTCTTGATCGTTCACTATTCATCCAGTTTTACTACCTGCGAAAGGTTTCTGGGCTGATCTGGATTTAATCCCAATGAAACTGCCCTGTAGTAGGCCAGATATTGCAAGAACGGCATGTACAGCGCACATCTAGGCACATCTGACAGCTCTTTTCCTACAGGCAGGTATATGTCGGTTCCATCGACGGGATAAGGAGAGCATGAAGCAACAAAAGCGCCTACTTCCTTAAGATCCGTTACTAGTGGTGTTATATATTCTCTTTCTCTGTTGCCTGCAAGCAAGATTATTGCGGTGCCTTCTCTTACTGTTGATATTGGACCATGCCTGAACTCCAGAGGATTGTATGCCTCACAGTGGACCTGCGTCATCTCCTTAAGCTTGAGGTTGCCCTCCTGAGCGAGGCCATAGTTCGGTCCAAGCCCTAGATACACAAAATGATCTAGTTTTAAATTCTCCCCTAACTCCTGTGCCTTGGATTCAAAACTCCTGATGTCTCTCTGCAAGTGATTGCTCAAGGATGAGATCTGGTCTATAACCCTCTGATCTCCTGCTAGAGATGCAGCTACGTACTGCAAAGCTATCAGCATCGAGGTGAATGATTGGGTCATAACTACCGATTCCTCGTGTGCATGAGGAAGCTGAATGCTGAGTTTAGTTCTCTTAGTAAGCTCGGTATCACTGTTGCAAGTTATACCAATTGTAGTTACGTTGGATCTGTTAGCGGTCAAATAGTCGGCCGCAAGTAATGCCTCGGTAGTCGTACCAGAACGAGAGATTATGAAGGCTATTACTGGATACTTGGATGGTACAGTAGATTTGGCGGACAGGAACACTTCGGAGCCAGGCACAGCTGATGACATATAGCCAGTTATCTCTTGAAAACACTGAGCTGCACTCTGGGCTATATACAGAGATGTGCCACATCCTACGAATATGTAGTGAGTGTCAGGGGTTATATTCAGCTGGGGTTGCAACTCTGCCCATTGTGGGGATATCGCATCAATAGTTGTCTTCCAGGAGACTGGCTGATTAGTGATCTCGTTGTAGGTATGGGAGTTTGCTGTGCTTGTTTCTAACACCTATTCTGCTCCTATAAAAGTGTTCTAACGGTTACCTGAGACATTATTGGGTCTATATCTTGCAGATTTACATTCCCTGCGGTTTTCTGTAGAGCTGAGGCTGTACCTACTGCTACAGCATACTTTAGCATCAGATCGTAATCTTGCCATATGTACTGAGCATGCAGAAAACCTGCTAGCAACGCATCTCCTGCCCCAACTGGGTTTACTACCTTTATATCAGGAGGTATTGCTTGCAACACAAGCTCTTTTGTTAGCAGTATGGCACCGTCTTTCCCCAGAGTTGTCAATACTATTGCACCCGGAGATAGGTACTTAGCTAGCAATTCTTGCCTACAGAAAGCTATTATCTCTTTTACTGGGGCATCTCTACCCATCAGATCTTGAATCTCTTTTCTATTGGGCTTTATGATATTAGGCTTTCCGTTTAAGCCTAACCTTAGGGCCTCTCCACTGGTATCTAAAACAGTCTGTACATTTAAATTCCTTAGCTGCGATAACAGGATCTTGTAGTAGTCGTTTGGAACCCCCTTGGGCAAGCTACCTGAAAATACTACTGTATCCACCTTTGTCGCTAGATGCTTAACCTTCTCTAAGAGCCTGTCAGATTCATCCTTAGTAATATTTGCTCCTGGCTCCAGCAGTTCTGATACCCGGCCGTTTACCTCCTCGATTATCGCTATGCATAGTCTGGAAGCATCTGTGGTTTTTACAAACTTGGGCACTACGCCTATAGATTGCAAAGACTCTTCTATGAACTGCCCCGTGTATCCGCCTACAAATCCCGTGGCTATTACATCATCACCTAGAATATTGAGGATCTTAGCCACGTTGTTGCCTTTGCCACCAGGGGAGTAGATCTTCTCGTGTACGCGCAAAGACTCGCCTGGCTGTATGTAAGGTAGAGTATAAGTTATATCTATGGCTGCATTAAGTGTTACAGTCAGAGCTTTCATAATCGTCTTTATCATCTAAGGGGAAGGAGTAGACCCTCCTTCCCCTTAGGTAAGTGAACCAAAGGTTTATTAGTGATATTCTGGTAGCCAGTCGCCATGGGCAGCTATGAGCTCATCTACTAGAGAATATATCTGATCTGGATCTAGCTCAGCTGCAGTATGCGGGTCAAGCATTGCTGCCTGATAGATATACTCTTTCTTCTTAGTTAGTGCTGCCTCTACAGTGAGAGCTTGCACATTGATGTTAGTCTGCATTAGTGCTGCCAGCTGTATTGGCAAAGAACCTATCTTGATTGGCTGGATGCCATTTCTATCCACGAGGCATGGAACTTCAACACAGCATCCCTGAGGGAGGTTGTCGATCAAGCCGTTGTTAGGTACGTTACCATAGATTACACGGGTGTTACCCCTTTCATCCAGCTTGGGAATACCTGTCTCTATGCTATGTATGATGTAAGATGCAAACTCGTGGGTCCTTTCGACTTGTATGGGCTCATCGCTCTCGTAACGCTTGCGTAGCTCTTCCCAGCCAGCGATTTGTGCCTCGCATCTTCTTATGTACTCGTCTAGGGGTATGTTGTACTTCTCTATAAGATCTGGTCTGTCTCTCTTGATGTACCAGGGAACGTACTCACTAAAGTGCTCGCTTGATTCTGTCGCAAAGTATCCAAATCTCTTGAACACGTCATATCTTACGCGATTATGGTCTGGTACTCTTCCCTCTTCTATGACCTTTCTTATCAGCGGATATAGGTCTTCTCCGTTTCTCTCGAACTTAAGATAAAACGCCATATGGTTTATACCAGCACACACAAAGTTGATCTCTTCGAGGGGTATGCCTATGTCCTTCGATAGTTCCCATGCTGTTCCTTGGACGCTATGACACAGGCCAACAGTCTTTATCTTGCTGGCGCGGCTTATTGCCCAGCAGTTCATCGCCATGGGATTTACGTAGTTTAGGAAGTAAACATCTGGACAGAGTTCCTCCATGTCCTTGCACATATCTAGGAGTACAGGTATGGTTCTGAGGGCCCTCATTATACCGCCAATACCTAGGGTATCAGCTATAGTCTGCCTTAGGCCGTACTTCTTGGGAATCTCGAAGTCTATAACTGTACCTGGCTTGTATCCAGCGACCTGAATCATGCATAGAGCATAGTCAGCTCCATATAGTGCCTCCCTGCGATCAGTAGTAGCCTCTATCTTGGCGGGCGCATTGAGGGCTTGCTTTATCTTGTTAGCTACGATCTCTGATGTCGAAAGCCGATCTGGGTCTATGTCAAATAGGCATATGGTTGAGTCTTGTAGTTCTGGAAAAGAGAGGATATCTCCTATGAGGTTTTTGGCGAAGACGGTACTCCCAGCTCCAATAAATGTGATCTTTGGCATATCTGGTCCCTTTCAGAAAAAACATTTCTTTCTGTGCGATAGGGTACCAGATTTAATGTGTAAATAGTGAGTAAAAATACTGGGAAACTAAGTATTAGCTATATCGGTTTATATAGTTAGATACTTGCCTGTAGTTTGTTGTTTTGCACATCTGGTTGCTTATAGTAATGCTTACAAACTTGTAACATATAATACCTCTGCCGTGTCTGCACATTTTTGAGGTTTACGGCTTGGGGTGTTTGCTATTTGCAAACTACTTAAGGCTTTACAATAGAGGATGGTTTGATCTTCAATACAAAGATGACCATGTGATTGGAGGAGCAGGTTGATTTATTGCGGCGAGTGCGGTGCTCTAAATGATGAGCACAGCGAGCGCTGCCGAGTGTGCAACGCTAAACGTGTGAGTAAAATATTTGTG